>DATFQK010000101.1:0-3304 GCA_035264345.1 Gemmatimonadales bacterium
TGTATGAGGAGAAGGGCGAGTTCCAGCTGGTCGTCTCCCGGATGCTGCCCACCTCCGCGTTGGGGCGGCAGCAGCAGGAGCTCGAGCGAGTCAGAGCCCTGCTACACCAGGATGGACTGTTCGACCCCGCTCGCAAGCGCACGCTCCCGACCTATCCCTCGCTGATTGCCCTGGTGACCAGCCGCGATGGCGCGGCGGTGCACGACATTGTCACTGTGACGCGCAAGCGCTGGCCCGGTGTCCGGCTGCTGGTGCTCGGCGCCAGAGTCCAAGGTGAAGGCGCGGTGGAAGAGCTGGTGCGTGCTCTTCGTCTGGTGAATCGGTTGCGCCAGGTCGATCTCTGCATCCTGGGCCGCGGCGGCGGCGGGCGGGAGGATCTCGCGGCCTTCAACACCGAAGCGGTCTGCCGGGCGCTGGCCGATGTCCGGGTGCCCACCATCTCGGCGGTGGGCCACGAAGTGGACATTTCACTCACCGACCTGGTTGCCGATGTGCGAGCGGCCACTCCATCTGCCGCCGCGGAGCTGGCCGTTCCCGACCGGCGGGACGTGCTGCGATTGGTGGACGATCTCTCCGGCCGGCTGGCTGCGGGCCTCACCGCTCGGACCCGGCTGGCCTCGGCCCGGCTGGCGCGTACCAGCGACCGGCTGCAGGCCGCAATCCAGGTAGGACTGCAGAGACGCCGGAGTCAGACGGAGCGACTCGCCGTACAGCTGGATGCGCTCAGTCCGCTCCGGGTGCTCGGGCGGGGCTACGCGGTGGCTCGAGGAGAGGATGGACGAGTGCTCAGGCAGAAGGCCGACTTCGTTCCGGACTTGCCCTTCCAGTTGCGGGTGGCCGACGGGGACGTCCGGGCCCGGGTGGAGTAAACCATGGCCAAGGCCCAGAACGGTGGACTCACTGGCGCACCGCTGGCCGACGAGCTGGCCCGGCTCGAGGAAATCGTGCGCCGGCTGGAAGCCGATGATGTGGACCTGGACGCTGCTCTGACGCTGTTCGAGGAAGGGGTCGCACGGCTCCGATCCGCCCGGGAGCGCCTGGAGGCCGCCGAGCTCAAGGTCCAGGCCGTGCTGGAGGAGGCCGGCGGCGACATCAGACTCACCGACCTGGATGAGTGAGGCGGGTTTCGGTACGGCAGCAGCGGCAACCGACCTGCTGCTCGAGGCCAGAGAGTCCATCGATACCCTGCTCAGCGACTGGTCCGAGCATCTCCAGTCCGAATTGGGAGGGCGCAACGGGCAGGCGCTGGCCTATGCGCTGCGGACTCCGGGTAAACGGGTTCGCGCCGCGCTCCTGCTTGGCGCCTACCGTTCACTGGGCGGGATATCCTCGGGTATTGCCGGCGTGGCGGCAGCGGTTGAAACGGTTCACGCCTACTCCCTGGTGCACGACGATCTCCCCTGCATGGACAACGATGACTTGCGCCGGGGTCGCCCCACGGCGCATCGGGCCTTCGACGTGCCGACGGCAACCCGGGTCGGATTCCTGCTGGTCCCCGTTGCCGGGTGGCTCCTGTCGGTCGCGGTGCGCGATCTCGGGCTTCCCGGCTCGGCGCTGGGAAAGATGGCGGTGGAGCTCTTCGAGGCTGGAGGCATTTCCGGAATGGTCGGGGGCCAGTGGCTCGACCTCGAGGCTGAGGGAAGGAGCCTGTCCCTGCAGGAGCTCACCGAGGTACACCGGGGCAAAACCGGGGCCCTGATCCGCGCGGCCTGCAGGTTGGGGGGTATGGCCGCCCGGGCTGGTCCAGCCCAGCTCGAAGCTCTCACGGCTTACGGCGAAGATATCGGGCTCGCGTTTCAAATTGCGGACGACGTGCTCGACGCCACCGGTACCAGCGAGGAGCTGGGCAAGCCGGCGGGGCGTGATGTCGAGCTCTCCAAGTCCACCTATGTGGCACTACTGGGGATAGATGGCGCACGGGCGGAGGCCCAGCAGCTGGCCCACCGGGCAGTGGCTCACCTCGAGCGTGCCGCCATCCCGTCGGACGCGCTGGGAGCCCTGGCGGGATATATTGTAAACAGGACATCCTAAGAGGAGTTAGCCGCTGTCGTTCCCATTCCTCATCCCGAGGGAGCCCTTCGCTTCGCTCAGGGCAAGCTCCGCGAACGAGGGACGTAGTAGATAATTCACCATCGCTTTCTCGATGCCTCGCGTAGCTTGCCCTGAGCGAAGCGAAGGGCTCGGGATGATGAAACCGGGTTCATCCGCGAATGTCCCTGCTCTCCACCATCAAATCTCCCCACGACCTAAAACGCCTCAAGCGCGATCAACTGCCGCAGCTCGCGCAGGAGATTCGTGACCGGCTCATCGAGTGCTGCTCGATCACGGGCGGTCACATCGGCGCAAGCCTGGGGGTGGTCGAGCTCAGTATCGCGCTCCTTTATGAGTTCGAGTCTCCGGTCGACAAGATCATCTGGGATGTGGGACATCAGGCCTATGCCTGGAAGCTCCTGACCGGCCGCAACGACCAGTTTCCCAGTCTGCGCCAACGAGACGGGATCTCCGGCTTCCTGAAACGCAGCGAGAGCCAGCACGATCAGTTCGGCGCCGGTCACGCAGGCACGGCCATGTCGGCCGCGCTCGGCATAGCCACCGCGCGCGATCTCAAGGGTGAGCAGCACAAGGTGGTGGCCATCGTGGGCGATGGCGCGCTCACCTGCGGCCTGTCGTACGAGGGAATGAACAACGCGGGGCACTCCGAGCGGGACATCATCCTCATCGTCAACGACAACGGGATGTCCATCTCGCCCAACGTCGGCGCCATCAGCAAGATGCTGGGCCGGATCGTGGCCGACCCCCGCACCAACAAGCTGCGCGAGCGGATCAAGGGACTGACCTTTGCCCTGGGCGGAGTCTTCGGGGAAGGTCTGGTGGACTTTGCCCGCAATGTCGAAGAGAGCGTGAAGAACCTGTTCTCCCCCGGCATGCTGTTCGAGGAGCTGGGCTTCCGCTACTTCGGTCCGATCGACGGCCACGATCTATCCAAGCTGTGCGATACCCTGAAGTTCGTCCGTGGCATGGACGGGCCCCGGGTGCTTCACGTCATCACCCAGAAGGGGAAGGGTTTCTCCTTTGCCGAGTCGAACCAGGAGAAGTGGCACGGCCTGGCGGCGTACGATCCGGTCACCGGCGAGGCGCGAAAGAAGGCGAGCGGTCCACCCACCTGGACCCAGGTCGTCGGGACCGGTCTCGCGGCGCTGGCCGGCGAGCACCCCGAGCTGGTCGCCATCAGCGCGGCCATGCCCTCGGGCACCGGCACCAGCGTGTTTCAGGAGAAGTACCCGGAGCGGTTCTTCGATGTCGG
>DATFQK010000102.1:0-5080 GCA_035264345.1 Gemmatimonadales bacterium
GTCCCGAGAGGTACCGGTCGGTTCGCCAGTGCCGATCCCATCCGGTATGCACCAGCACCGCCTTATCTCTCAAATCCATTCCCTGAAATACCGAGGCGGCGATCGACCGCGCACTCTCCGGAGGAACCCGGACGACTACCGCGTCGAGGTTGGCTACTGACTCCAGCGGAAGCTGCGCCAGGTCCGGACCGTCAACGTATCGGTGGAAGGGAGCATCGAGATAGGTACCGGTGTTTGCCACCATCTCGATTTTGCCGATCTGAAACTCGACTCCAGCGGCATAGCGACTGCGCGAGGCTTCCCGGCTCAGGTAGTCGCAGATCAGCGGCCCCGGTAGCCCGGGATAGGTCACCATACCATGTTCGATGTTATGGCTTAGGTCTACGAGGCGAGGAAGCGGGGAAGCAGGGAGGCGGGGAGAGTGTGCAGGAGCTTCGTGCGTAGCTCTTCCTGGCTTCCCCCTTTCCCCGCTTCCCCGCTTAGGCACCCAGTTCGACTCCGGCGACCGTGCTGATCCTCACGATGGTTTCGCCCACCTTGTTGTTGGGAGTCGACGCGCCCGCGGTAATGCCGATAGTACGAGAGGAACCCAGCCAATCATCGCTCCTGGCCTCCGCCTTGGTTCCGATGGGTTGGTAGCGAATCACTCCAGTGGATACGTCGATGGCCTCGGCATCCTCGATGTGGTAGGTGGGAATGCCGTGCTGGTGGACCAGTGCCGCAAGGTGACAGGTGTTGCTCGAGTTGTATCCGCCTACCACGATCATCAGATCGAGCGGCTCCTGCAGCAGAGCCAGCACGGCATCCTGCCGCTCCTGAGTGGCCGAGCAGATCGTATCGAACGAACGGAAGTGCTCCTCCAGCGCATCGGCTCCGTAGCGCCGGGCCATGCTCTGCTTCACCTCTTCCGCAATGGCGAGCGACTCCCCCGACAGCATCGTGGTTTGATTGGCCACTCCGATGCGGCGGAGATCACGCTCAAAAGCGAACCCGGGCGAAACACCGCCGGCAAAGTGTGTCCTCAGGGCCTCGATGTCGCCGCTACCTTCGATGAAGTCGCAGACCATCCGCGCTTCGTCCATGTCGAATACCACGAGATAGCGCCCGTGCGGGTACTTCATCACCTGGCTTGCCGTGGCCTTGGTCTCCTCGTGGTAGTGCTTTCCGTGGATGAGAGCGGTGTAGCCGTCGCGGGCGTAGCTCTCGACCCGTTTCCAGACGTTCAGCACCGAACCACAGGTGGTGTCGACCAGCACACAGCCAATGGCGCGAAGCCGCTCGAAGTCGCCAATGGTGACACCGAAGGCGGGCATGATCACCACGTCGTTCGGGGTGACTTCGGAGAAGTCGAACTCGCCCTGCTCTTTCTGGGTGAGGAGGGTAATGCCCATGGCCCGGAGCTTCTCGTTGACATGGGGATTGTGAATGATTTCCCCGACCAGAAAGAGCCGGCGGTCGGGAAACTTGGTCCGGCTTTCGTAGGCGTACTCCACCGCGCGATCCACGCCGTAGCAAAACCCGAACTCCCGGGCCAGCCGGAAAGTGAGATGTCCCGCGGTAAGGGTGTAATCGTTGTTCTTGAGCGCCTCGACCACGGCACTGTGGTAGTCCGCCGTCAGCCGCCCGGCGATCTCGCTCTTGAGGCCGAACCCTTTGCGGAAGTAGGTCTGCTCCATGCCGTCAATGTACACTGTCCGGGGGTTCCGGATCGACGTCCGATTCCTGATCCTGGTCCACACAGCCGGAAGCAGCAGGCTTCATCACCAGGTCCTGAAAAGTCCCGCTCAGACGAATCCGCTGAGTATCCGCCACCGACCGAGCGCGTGCCCCGAACCGTCCGGACAGGAGACCCGAGCTGGACCGTTCCAGAATCACGTTTCCGCTGTCGCCCTGGAATCCCTGCACCGTCGTCTTTGCCTGCCAGCGCACCGCAACCCCGGCGCCCGGCGGAAGCGACTCGGCCTTTGGCGGGTCAACCACCGGATAGCGTCCTGCCGCCAACGCTCGTTCAGGGTAGAGCGCGAGCGCTGCGCCGGTATCGCCCCGAACCGTACGGATCTCCAGAACCCGGCGAGCCTCGCACCACTCCGCAGTGGCGGCTCCGGACAGCGTGCCCGCCTCCTTGCCCCTCCAGGACAGCTCCAGATGCGGATCAGTGGAGGACCGGTTGGCCAGCCGCTGGCAGGCCAGCAATATCGAAAGGGCGGCAAGCGGCCAAACCCGGAGCATGGTCATCCGGAAGTCCGCGGTTGGGGGTGCTCGGTTGTGTGGTGCTGGGAGAGAGGAAGGAAAGAGTTGCCCGGAAGAATCAGGTGGTTTGAGCCCATTTACTCCGGCCATCACGATGAAGCCCGTACGCCTTGAGGCGGCGCCACAGGGTGGTGCGGCTGATGCCCAGTGACCGCGCCGTTTCCGCCAGCTTCCAGCTATGGGCGTCCAGTGTCTTCACGATAGCCTCTTTCTCCCGGGCAGCCAACGTGGTGGCACCCGCCAGCCCCGGAATAAACATGGCTTCGCCCAGCTCGAGCCCTCCCACGCGCAGGGGTCGGAGGCGCCCACCCAGCGCCGCCAGTCGGGGCTGAAGATCGGGGGCACCTTCGAAAAGGTCCATTCCCGACAGGGCCTCACGGGCAGGCTGGTTGGCATACAGGAGCCGTCCCTCGACATCGAAGACCACTACCCCTTCGCTGAAGCCATCGAGGAGGGCCTTGGCTAGAGGCGAAAATACCGACGGCATGGTATTGACCGACAAGGTTTCTGGCATAGTCCAAAGATACGTAGTCTGGGGTTAACTGGTTTCCGAGCACCGTCTACTAGTACAGACGACGAGCCGGTGCCCCGGTGCACAATGCCCCGCCGCGTTGGTAACCGTGTCTGCTGTAACGGCCTGACACCGCATCGTGACACCGACCCGGTCCGATAAGGCTGAGACCTGGGTCGACGACCCAAAGCACACCGATGCGCGAGAGGAGAAGCTGAGCTAGCGCCGGGGCCGGTGGTTGCGACGGCCTCGGCGGTGGGAGCGATGGCGCCCGCCGTGATCGTGCCGCCCACCGCGATGAGGCCGCGTCTGTTCTTCTTCGTCCGGAGCCTGGCCGGAGCGTCGAAGCAGCGCCTGAAGGTCGGGAATCGAATCAGCCAGGATGGGTGGATGGCGTCCCCGCTGTACCGCAAATACCAAGGGGCGGTCGAGCCGGGGCAGGTCGTCCGCCCGAAGCCGTTTGGCCTGGCCCTCTCGCAAACGCACGCGAGCGATGCCCTGGCCGTTCCGGACTTCGTAGTCCAGGGGAACAGCGTCACCCCGGAGATGGATGCGCCCCGGTAGCTCTCCTAGTTGTTCGCGGGTCGAAAGGTCCACCAGCTAATCCTGGTTCAACCCAATGCGTGACCTGAGGAAATCCTGCCAGCCTCGGACAGACTCGAGTTGAGACCGAATCTTTGCGCGCACCGCCTGAGGAGACACTGCTTCCAGGGTCCCTCCCGATCGGCGCCACAGCTCGTCCAGCTCTCCCAGAGTGCGCCGCAGGCGGTTCTGGTCGGGATGAGTGGTCTCGACTTCCCAGAGCGCCTGGGCTAGCACATCGCGCGCCGCCGCCTGGAGCTCCGCCGGCACCTCGTCCTCCAATGTCTCCAGCTCGGTATCCAGCTCGAACCCGAAGTAGGTCCGCCGCCGCTCGATCATCAGCCGCTGGTGCTTGCGAGATCCGCCCAGAACGATCCTGGGAGGACTCGCGGAGGCATACTTCTGAATGAGGTCATACGAGAGAGTGGTGCCTTCAATGGCCGCCCGCGGCGTGCCAAAGCGGTCCGCGAAATAGCGAAGCATCCCCGCAACGGCTCCCCAGCTTCCCGCCACCGAGGTCTTCGAAACCCTGGCCTCCTGCCCCTCGGCCGTGTGCTCGTCGATGACCAGATCAAAGGGCATGATTCGGGCGACCAGATCGGACCAGCGACGGCGGATCTCCTTGGAGGCGTAGGGGAGCTGTTTCGGGAGCGGCAGCTCCAGCGACCGGTAGACGGAAGCTACGCCGAGCGCGGTGTCCTCGATCGCCTTGACCAGAACTCCACGACGCTCCGCCCACTCGGCCAACTCCTCCTCGAAGAGATGTCGAGGAAGGCCGTACACCTCACCCAGATATCCGTGCTGGTTCACCGCCTCGGCATACAGGTTGTACGCGGTGAGGTGATCGCTCCCATTCACCACCACCCCGTGCAGATCGCGTTCCTCGCGGGTCATTCGGTGCAGCGACTCGATATTGGAGCACACCGCCGCCATCGGGATCAGCTCGGTGTCGGCATGGACCAGCAGCTCTCCCCAGGAACGCTCGACCGGGAGGGCCTCGACTTCCCGCCCATAGGGAGTAAGCCGACCGTTCTCGATGAGACCTCGGCGGGTGAGCAGGCCGAGCGCGCGGTTGTACGCGGTGCGGTCGAGCGGTACCGGCAGGTCGAGCTCCCGCGCATCGACCCCCAGCGCCGCGCAGGTGATCGCGACCCGCTCCGCATCGCCGGCCAGCTGAAACTCGGGTGGCGTGGGGCGAAGCGCTTCGAACACCAGGTCGCGGTCGCTGAGAATCACCACCTCTCCATTGGGGACTCGGCCGTGCACCCGGCCGGCCATCTGCAGGATCTCGTTGGCTCCGAGATACAGCCGGTGCAGCACGTTGCGGCCCCGGTCCACCACGTTGCCATACCGGGCATCGTAGATCACAACGGTATCGAGACCTCGGACATTCAGGGCCGACTGCCCTGCGGCGGTCATCGCCAGAAGAAACGGCCGGGGGACTTCATCTTCCAGAAAAGGCCGAATCACCCGGATCGGTTCTCCGCCGTGATAGAAAGCGGTGGTGAGCCGAGGCCACTGCTCTCCCAGGCTGGCCGCCAGCTTTTCCACTTCCGCCCGGGTCGGCACGAAAACGGCAACACCGCGCTTCTCTTTCATGACGTGGCGGATATAGCGGTCGCTCAAGAATTCTTCGGGCTGCTGCAGCAGGACCTGCACCTTGGCCTTGAGCGCCGGATCGAAGGCCTGGGTAACCAGCACCTCAGAGCTGTTCAAGTACTCGGCATAGAAGGCCGG
>DATFQK010000103.1:0-7529 GCA_035264345.1 Gemmatimonadales bacterium
CTGCTGCTGGGCGGCAGCGTTCTTCTTCTCAACTTTACGGTCGGCCTCTGGCTCGGGGTGAGGCAGGCAGTGCACCGCAACCGGCGGGAGGATCGCTGGCTCACCGCCATCTCATTGTTGGGGTATGCTACGCCCTCCTTCTGGCTGGGACTGGTTCTCGCCTGGCTGGTGGGCATCAAGCTGCGACTCCTCCCGGCCGCCGGGATGCAGGATCCGCTCCTCAGCTTCGATGCCAGCCTCGGGGTCAGAGCCGGCGACGTGCTGCGCCATCTGGTACTGCCGGCTCTGACCCTCAGCATCGTGAGCATCGCTGCGACCATGCGGTACCAACGCAGCGCCATGCTCGAGGTCCTGAACCTGCCCTTCATGATGACCGCGCGGGCCAAGGGATTGCCCGAGCGCGAAGTCATCTGGCGCCACGGATGGCGCAATGCGCTGTTTCCAGTGATCACCCTTTTCGGCCTCTGGCTCCCGATTCTGGTGACTGGCTCGGTGTTCGTTGAAGCTGTCTTCGCCTGGCCCGGGCTCGGCTCCCTCGCCGCCGCCGCCGTGTGGGGACGGGACTACCCGGTGCTCATGGGGGCCTCACTGCTCGTGGCCGGACTGGTCGTGCTCGGCGGATTTCTTACCGACGTTGCCTACGCACTGCTGGATCCCCGCGTACGCTTGGCGTGAGGCCGGCCTCCAATGTGTTTGGGGAAGCCTGGCGCAAACCTGCAGGGCGGGCAGGGGCATTTCTTCTGCTGGTAATCGCCGTTAGCGCTCTGGTAGGACCCTGGTTGCTACCCGATCCCCTGGCTCAGCCTGATATCCTCGCGGGAAGCGTTCCGCCGGGACTAGGTCATCCCTTCGGTACCGATCAGCTCAACCGCGACGTTCTGGCGCGAGTCGTAGCTGGAGCCCGGGTATCGCTGAGTGTGTCTCTGTTGGCGGTAGGGCTCTCGGTGACAATCGGAGCGGCCGTCGGTCTGGTGTCGGGCTACTGGGGCGGCGTAGTGGACGCCGGGTTGATGCGGCTGGTTGACGGTGCGCTGGCCATTCCGCGGCTGTTCATACTACTGCTGGTCCTGGCCACCATGGATCGGGTGCCCCTGCCCGCCCTGATCGTACTCATCGGCGCCACCGGGTGGTTTGCCACCAGTAGACTGGTTCGGGCCGAGGTGCTTCGCATTCGGGAAGAGACCTACGTCCGCGCGGCCGAAGCGCTCGGGGCCAGGCGACGCCACATTATCTTGCGGCATCTTCTCCCCAACACAATGGGACCTTTGCTGGTGGCAGCGACGCTCGGCGTTGGCGACGTGATTCTCCTGGAAGCAGGATTGTCTTTCCTGGGACTCGGCGTGCAGCCGCCGACGCCCTCGTGGGGGAGCATGGTTCTGGATTCGAAGGAAGTGCTGGTCAGCGCCCCCTGGGCCAGCATTTTCCCCGGACTCGCTATCGTGATCACCGTGCTCTCAGCAAATCTGGTCGGCGACGCGCTGCGCGAAACCCTCGACCCGCGCAGCGCATGACCCACGTTTTGGAGGTGCAGAACCTACGGGTGTCCTTCCCGGCCGACCACCGGCGGGTGTACCCGGTTGACGGGGTGAGCTTCTGGCTGGATCGGGGCGAAACCCTGGCCCTGGTCGGTGAGTCCGGCTGTGGCAAGAGTCTCAGCAGTCTGGCCCTCCTCCAGCTGGTTCCGAGTCCGGGACAGATCGACCCAGGTAGTGTGATCCGGCTGGCTGACACCGACGTGTTGGCGTTGCGGGGAGAGGCGCTACGAAGAATTCGCGGCCGGCGGATCGGCATGATCTTTCAGGACCCGATGACCAGCCTCAACCCGGTGTTCAGAGTGGGGGACCAGATCGTCGAAGGAATTCTGGCGCATTTCAAGATTTCCCGAGCCGAAGCTCGCGGTCGTGCGCTGCAGCTCCTTCAGGAAGTAGGAATCCCCGATCCGGTCGAGCGGCTGAATGCTTACCCGCACCAGCTGAGCGGAGGAATGCGTCAGCGAGTGATGATCGCGATTGCGCTCGCGGCCGAGCCGGAAATTCTCGTGGCCGATGAGCCTACCACAGCGTTGGACGTCACAGTCCAGGCGCAAATTCTCGAGGTCCTGGACCGCCTCCGCACCAGCAGAGGCATGGCCGTGCTGCTGATTACCCATGATCTCGGCATCGTGGCCGGCCGGGCCGACCGGGTGGCTGTGATGTATGCGGGCCAGATCATCGAGGAAGCACCCACCGAGCGACTCTTTGCCAATCCCTCTCATCCCTACACCCAGGGGCTCTTTGCCTCGGTGCCTCGGATAAGCGGACCACTCCAGCGGCTGACCCCGATACGGGGGAATGTGCCGGCACCATCGGCCTGGCCCAGCGGTTGCCGCTTCCGTCCCCGCTGCCCCAAGGCATTCGACCAGAGCGAGAAGGAGCCTCCGCTGCTCCCCGTGGAGATTGACCACCGCATGCGTTGCTGGCTGGCTGAGCGAGATGGCTGATCGGGGCGCACCGTTGCTCTCGGTACGAGATCTGAAGAAGTACTATCAGGCTGCCGGCTTGTTCGGACGGGCGGCTCCGCCGGTACGTGCGGTGGATGGAGTGTCCTTCGAGATTGGCCGGGCCGAGACTCTGGCGCTGGTGGGAGAATCGGGTTGCGGCAAGTCGACGGTCGGACGCACGATCCTGCGGCTGCAAGAGCCCACCAATGGAAGCGCCGTCTTCGAGGGCAATGACATTTTCTCGCTCGATCGAGCCTCCCTCCGCGCACTCCGGCGGCGGATGCAGATCATCTTCCAGGACCCCTACAGCTCGCTCAACCCGCGCATGTCGGTCGGTGCCGCCGTCGGCGAAGGGATCGAGATTCACCGGCTCGCTCCCCGCAAGGAGATTCCGGAGCGGGTCAGCGCTCTCCTGCGTGAGGTGGGTCTCGACCCGGACTACGCCCGCCGCTATCCGCACGAGTTTTCCGGAGGCCAGCGACAGCGGATCGGGATCGCGCGCGCGCTCGCGGTGCAACCGGCGTTCCTCGTGTGCGATGAGCCGGTGTCCGCTCTCGACGTCTCGGTGCAGGCCCAGGTGCTCAACCTGCTGTCCGATCTTCAGCAGCAGCGGGGACTTTCCTACCTGTTCATTGCTCACGATCTGGCCGTGGTGCGGCAGATCGCTCACCGTATTGCAGTGATGTACCTGGGGCGGATAGTCGAGGAAGGCTCTACCGATCAGCTTTTGTCGAACCCGCGACACCCATATACGGTGGCGTTGCTGTCGGCGGTGCCCGAACCCGACCCCGGTGCCGGCCGGAGCCGCATTGTCCTTCGGGGAGACCTGCCCAGCCCATCCAATCCACCGTCCGGCTGCCCCTTTCACACCCGCTGCTTTCACCCGGCAAGGAACGAGCGCTGCCGTACCGAAGTGCCGCCGCTTCGGCCCGTTGCCGGCACGCGGGCGGCTTGTCACTACGCGGAAACAACACCCCAACCGGCAGAGGCGGGAGCCGCCTGATGCGGTGACCCTGCTCACCGCTGCACCTCTCCGCTCGGCCGATTTTACCCTTGCTTCTTACCAACCCCAACAGGGGAATGACATGACTGAGAAAAGAGACCCGGGCAAGCAGGGGGTGAAGGATCAGCTCAAGGGTGCGGCCAAGCAGGTGGAAGGCAGAGCTCGGGGCACTGTGGGTGGTGCCACCGGAAATACCGGCGAGCAGATCAAAGGCAAGGCTCAGGAAATCAAAGGGAAATTCCAGCAGGAAGCCGGCCGGACCGAGCAGGACCTCGACGCGGACGCCGAGGACAACGAGAGATAGCTGCGGAACGTCAAAGGAGGTCGAAGCTCGTACGAGCTTCGGCCCCCCTTTGTGTGTCAGACTTATTCGTCTACGACTTGCCGCTCAGCGTCGGACCGACCTCCGCCAGCTCCTGCCGCAGCCGTTTCAGCGCCTGACTTCGAATCTGCGATACCCGGGACTCGCTCACCTGCAGCACCTCACCGACTTGGCGCAGATTCAGCTCCTCATAGTAGTAAAGAGCCAGCACCCGCCGCTGCTGTTCGGGCAGCCGTGAGATCAGCTGACGTAAATGTGTCACGTGCTCCGTCTCCACCAGCTTCTGGGTTGGCGAAGTGATCGAAGGATCGGCATGGGTTTCGGCGTCACGTGAAAAACGCCGGCCGTGCGAGGGCCGAGGGGTCTCCGCCTCCGCGTACACGCCCACAGCATCCTTCCACTTCCAGTAGGTCGTGATCTCGATGCCGAGATGAGCGGCAACCTCCTGTGGCGTGGGCGCGCGTCCCAAGCGGGATTCCAGCGCCGCCGCAATGGCCTCGATCCGTCTCCGCTTCACCCGTACGGACCGGGGCGTCGAGTCACGGCTTCGAAGATCGTCCAGAATCGCTCCCCGGATGCGGAGCACGGCATAGGTGCTGAAGGCCAGCCCACGGGACAGATCGAAGCTGTCCAACGCCTTCATCAACCCCAACGCGCCGGCGCTCACCAGCTCCCCCAGCTCAACCGAAGGAATGCGGCGAGAAACTTCCCGGGCGACATGATGAACCAGACCGAGGTGGCGGACCAGAAGCTGCGCTCGTGCTTCAGCGTCGCCCGCGGAACGGTATCTGGCCCAGAGCGCCTCGGTCCGGTCCTCCATCTGGGCAGCAGGGCTCGCGGTCATTGCCGGCACCCTGTGGTATCGGGAGTGGCTGCCATCGGACATCCATTGCGGAGTGTGGTCGGGGGTCCTGCTAACTCTCGGCCGAGGTGAAGGCAACGGCTGTACCACCAGTGCCGGGGAATGCAGTTGACCGGCTGCAAATTCCGGCACCGCTCTTCAACTCATTGTCGTGTGGTCGCTTAACAGAGGGACTCGCGGGCGTGTTCGACCGGGGCCGACCTGGAGAGGCGGCAGACTACGTCAGGCAGGAGACCAGAGACAGGTGAGAAACGGCGAGGGGCCCGGCAAGATGCAGGGGTAATGAGCAGCTTGGATGGTGGCTAATGCGCTGCAGACGAGCATGGACAGGGTGAACCTGTGGGCTCGGGCGTCACCGGCAGGCGGAGACCGAAGAACAGACAAAAGGATCGGAGCAGCAGCTACAATCTTGAGCCGCTTTCCTCTTCCGAAGCGAGGGGGCAGGAGCACTGGTCAGTCGCCGGGTGTTGGGTTACAATCAATAAACGTAAAGAATCGCTGGTCGCAGGCCGAAAACTTACCGTACTCACACTGCAACGGGCGCCGTCCCACCCCAGCGCTCAGGCTCGGAAAGGTTCAGCGTTTGGCGCATCCCGATGAGCACCGGACGATCCCGCAAGTCGAAGCCGACCGGCTCCGGCTCATTCACCAGCGCCTGCAAGCCGACTTCTACGAAGTGCCTCCCGCATCGGAGCACATTGCGGCGGCAGTCCTGGCCGATCTGACCGACCTCGAAGAAGGTGCTTCCTCCCTCCCGCATTAACCGCCGTGGCAAATCAACGTCAGCTTATTTCCAGCGGCACCCCGTGGGAGCCGATCGTCGGGTATTCCCGGGCGGTTCGCGCAGGAAACTGGGTTCACGTTGCCGGAACCACGGCAACCGGCCCCGACGGAAAGATCGTAGGTGAAGGCGATCCCTACCTCCAGACGATTCAAGCGATTCATAACATCGATGCTGCCCTGAGAGCCGCAGGATCGTCCCTGGCAGACGTGGTGCGCACCCGGATGTTTGTGACCAATATCGACCACTGGAAAGAGGTGGCACGGGCTCACGGCGAGTTCTTCCGGGAAGTGCGGCCCGCCGCCACGATGGTCGAGGTCAGCCGGCTGGTTGACCCCTCCATGCTGGTTGAGATCGAAGCTGAGGCTGTCATCCTGTGAGCGGACGGCAGCGGTTTACTCAGGTGGATGCGTTTACCGAGCGCGCCTTTGCCGGTAACCCGGCGGCGGTGTGTCTGCTGCCCTCCCCGGCCGATCCAGTCTGGATGCAGCAGGTGGCTCGGGAGATGAATCTCGCCGAAACCTCCTTCCTCGTCCGGCAGAACGATAGCTTCAGTCTGCGGTGGTTCACCCCCTCGGTCGAGGTCGATCTCTGTGGCCATGCCACCCTGGCGAGCGCCCATGTGCTTTGGGAGGAGCAGGAGCTCGAGCGGCACGAGACCGCCCGCTTCCATACCCGCAGCGGCCTGCTCACCGCCTGCCGCGAGGGGGATCTCATCTGGATGGATTTCCCGGCCACGCCCAGTGAGCCGGCTGAATCTCCGCCCGAGATCAAGGACGGACTGGGGGCGATAACCCAATACGTCGGCCGCACCAGATTCGATTACCTGGTTGAGATGGAATCCGAGTCAGCCCTTCGAGCACTGGTGCCGGACCTTGGCCGCCTCAGTCGTCTTCCCGTTCGCGGCGTGATCGTCACCGCACGGTCGGAGAACGCCGAGTACGATTTCGTGTCTCGATTTTTCGCTCCGGCGGCGGGCGTTCCGGAAGACCCGGTCACCGGCTCCGCCCACTGCGCCCTGGGGCCGTACTGGGGTACCAAATTGAAGAAGAGCGCTATGGTGGGCTACCAGGCGTCTGCCCGGGGCGGCACGGTGCTGCTTCAGCTCAACCAGGACCAGGTGCGACTCGGGGGCCACGCTGTCACCGTGCTGCACGGCGAGCTGCTCCATTAACACCATCGATCCACTCTCGGCATTCGACTCGCTGGACCTCCGGGTCGGTCGGATCATCCGGGCCGAACCTAATGAGCGCACCCGCAAACCCTCATACCGCCTCTGGATCGACTTTGGCCCGCTGGGGGAGAAGGCTTCCAGCGCTCAGGTTCGCACCCTCTATCAGCCGGATGACCTGGTAGGCCGGCTGGTGGTTGCCGCGGTCAATCTCGGGACCCGCAACATTGCGGGATTTTTATCTGAGGTGCTGGTTCTTGGTGTGCCCAGCGACCAGGGCGAGGTCGTCCTGCTCGCGGTAGAGCGAGAGGTACCGCTGGGAGGGAGGGTGTACTAGAGGCGCGCCGTCCGAGTCAGCGTCCGGCTGTTGAATCGGCCACGACCGGCCGGACCACCAGTCCGGTTACCGCGCCGTCCTGGGCCAAGCTCCACTCGATCAACATCCGATGCCGGGATTTATCGAAGCTGGCACTGCGGCTGTACACGGTGAAAGGGTCGGCCCGGTTCACCTGCTCATCCACTTTCCCCTGCTCATTTCCCAGATTCTTTACCGCCCGGCTGGCAAAGTCGGCCAGATCGGTTACACTGCCGAACGCTTGACGCATGTCGGGCGAGAATCGATCCCACAGCTTTTTATACTCGCTTCCGTACAGCCAAGCCGTGTAGGTCCGGCCCTCCTGCATGGACTTCTGTTCCGGCCGATGCTCGGCAGAGGTACAGGCGACCACGCCGAGCGCGATCAGCAGCAGGCCCAGTCTGGCTTTCACCATCAGCGTCCTCAATATTCGTCGCGCTCTCAGCAACTGGAGATGTCATGCGGGTGTATATCTCGGTCGACATGGAGGGAATTTCGGGCGTCGTGCACGAAGACCAGACCGACCCGATCGAGCCCCGCCATGCGGGAGAGTATA
>DATFQK010000104.1:0-3865 GCA_035264345.1 Gemmatimonadales bacterium
GTAGATGGTTGCCTGGGGGAGGAGCTCCGCGGCCATGAGGGACCAGTTGCCCACGTTGGCACCCACATCCAGCACAGTATGAATCGACTCGGTCCGAAGGCTCTCCAGGGCCCAGCGCTCACCATTGCGGGCAGGCTTGTAGCTCGCATTGCCGAACCATTTGAGATATTGACGGCAGAGCTTTGCTGCTGTCCTGAGCACGGGATTACGCCGGACGCGTGCGGTTGGTCTCATTCAGGTCTTTTATCTCCCGAACTGGAAATGGAGTGTTTCAGAAGTAGCTCAGGGCTCCTTCTGATGCCAAGTTGGAGCATGATCTGGGGCCTGCCCGCTCAATAAATGGCCGCATAGAAGGAGGGAGACACATGCGCTATCGCTACATCCTGGTTTTCCCGCTTGCTCTAGCCTGCAGTCGTTCCCCGTCAGGACAGGTCTCAAGCGATACTTCGGTTGGCACTGGGGTGTTAAGCGACGAAAGCGTCCGACGCGAACTCACACTCACTGAGGACGAATGGGAGAACGCTCTCAAGGCTCACGATGCAGCGTTCTTTGAGCGCACGATGTCCGATGACTTTGTGGGCACGACGGTCGACGGTATCAGTGACAAGAGCACCCTTGTGCGGCTGAACGCCGACACCAGTGTAACCGTTGATTCGATTGGTAGATCGGACGAAAAGATCCGGATCTATGGCAACGGGACAGTAGGGGTCATCACCGGCCGTTTCGCTGAGCGCGGTCACCTCGGCAGCCGACATCTTGGTATCGAGTTCCGGTATACCGAGGTCTGGGTCAAGCGCAATGGTCGTTGGCAGGTTGTGGCCGGCCACTATACCCCGGTGGAACAAGCTAAGAAGAAGTAAACGTCGCTACAGGTTATAGAAGGCCAGAGTGTCGACGATGTTGCCGACGGTTCTGGATAGCTCCGGGTGTGAGGCTTCCAACTCTCTCACGCGATCAGCCAGACGATCGCGCAATGGGGATTCCGCCGGCCGAGACACTGCGGCCGGACGTTGAAGTACCGCCTCGACCTCTCCAGCCAGGCTGTGCAACGCCTCCCGGGCATCGGCATCGAGATCGTGTGCCTGAGCGAGTTCCGCGCGGAGTCCGGCGACAAGTGTCCTGAGAGACTTCTCTGTCATGCTGCTCCTACGGAGGTGACCTTGGCAGAAGATCGCACCGAGGCTCGCCCATCGGGAAGACCCTCGTCGGAACTGGCTTCATGCCACAAACCTGCGCATCGGTGCCCGGCAGAAGCCTTGGGCGATCGTCGTGGTGAAACTACATCTCACGCTAGGCCGTAGAGGTGGAAAGCTCTCCCGCGAGTTCCTATGCGCCCCCCGCTAATGTGTCCTCTCCTCGTGCTGTTCTCCACTGTCGGTGCCGCAGCTCACGCCCAAGCCTCAGCCAGCCCAGCGTGTGCCGACTCGCTGGCCAAGACTGTCGCGTTCCTTCAAGGCCACTGGCAGGGTCGCAGCTATAGTGTCTCCGGCCGAGATACCGTGTTGGATGCCCTGATGAAGGTGCACAGTCAGCCGCTGTTTGGCCATTGTGCCTTGGAGGAGCACTGGGAAGCGGTCAAAGACGATCAGGTGCTCTTCACTGCAAAGGTCATACGGGCCTACGATGCTTCCACTCAGCGCTGGATGGTGCACTATATCGATGACCAGCTGAACTCCCAGATCTACGAGGGACGACGGGACGCTGCCGAATGGCGCTTCTTCCGAAGTCGCCTGGACAGAGGTGTCCCGATTCAGGTGCGCCTTACCTGGCGCCCCCGTAAGGCCGGCTACGAACAATTGATCGAGCGCTCGCGGGATGGCGGAGTGACCTGGACCCTCGGCGGCTTTGTGACGTTCCAGCCCGATCCCAACGCCAGCAGCCCGTAAGGCCCTGTCGCATGAAGTCGGTCTTTGCCGACTCCCGGGTTCTCAAATTTGGGCCTAGATTCGGCTAATCGCCGAAGCTGATGCGGCCCAGTGGGCCGCCCGAGATCTGGGTATAGAATGAACCACCTCCGCCGGCTGATCCTTCTCACCACTCCTCTCGCACTCGCTTCATGGGGCTGCGGTTCCGATGAGCTGACCTCCCCAGCTGCTCCCGGGCGCACGCTCTCCGTCACCCCGGACACACTGGTCATGGGAATCGGAATGTCCCGGCAGCTCTCGGCCAGGGTGCTCGACGATGCCGGTGAGGAGGTTCCCGGAGTCGAGCTGAGTTTCGTCTCCAGCAATCCGGGTCGAGCCTCGGTCTCCGGCAGCGGCCTGGTGACGTATACCGGCGCAGGTCGGGCGGAGATCAGAATCAGGGCCGAGGACCTCCTCACCGTGATCCCCTACAGCGGTCTGGGCTCGGGCCACCCGCTGGGCACTACCACCAGAACGGCCCGCTTGCCCGGGGATGGTCAGGGCGACGGCCCCTTCGGCGTAGCGGTAGATGCCGAGGGCCACATCTTCATCTCGCAGACCAACAGCGGGAGAGTGGCCTCCAGTCTCTATCCGGTCAGTGACTTCACCACCGGAGACCTGGGTGGCACGCCGACCTCGATTGCGCTGCTGGGGCACGGCACCGCCCTGGTAACGCCGTCAGGACCGGACACCAACGATGCCAGCGTAATCGACCTGGCCACAGAGAAGGTCCTGACTCAGGTGCAGCTCGATGTGCCGGCATTCTCCGCGATCACTGCGCCCGATAGTCAGACCGCTTACCTCGGTACCAACGACGGCAGGGTGCTGGTATTCGATGTCGCCTCGTCAACCGTGACCGGCTCCATCGATCTGGAAGTGTTCGACAGCCGGGCAAACCATCTGGCATTGAATTCCGGCGGCACGCTGCTCTACGCCAGCTCGTTCACCACCGGCACCATTTCCGAAATCGACGTCGCGTCCCAGTCGGTGGCCCGGCTGCTCATCGTGGGCGGCGAGCCCCAGGGTCTGGCGCTCTCGCCCGACGGGAACCAGCTCTTCGTCGCCGATGAGGCCGGCTCGGGGGCGATCAACGTGTTAGACCTGGTGCACAACGTCGTGGCGGCGTCCATTCCGTCGGGAGCGACGACCAGCATCGGCGGGCCGTTCGACCTGGCCATGTCGCCCGACGGCTCGGCCGTGTACGTCGGAGTCATCACCAACAGCGGTCCCGGATTGATTCAGGTGATCGACGTCGCCTCGAAAGCGATCGCCCGGACGATCAACAGCTGCGGCGGCGTCCCTCGCCGGATTGCGTTCGGCTTCTCCGGCGGACTGGCGGTGATCACCGACGAGACCGGATGCGTCACCTTCGTAGAGTAAGGCGGGGCCTCAGGCCGCGGCTCCGGTTCGTGCTCCTGGCTGCGATGCTCCACCCGCCTTTCATCACTGCTCAGCAGGCACCGGTGGCGGACCACCATCAGCACCTCTTCAGTCCGGCCGTGGTGGAAATGCTCGGCGGCGGAGGGGCCGACGCTCCTCCGGTGCTCACCGCCCGGGACCTGATTTCCCTGCTCGACTCCGCCCACATCCGCCGGGCAGTCATTCTCTCGGTGGCGTACATGTACGGAAGCCCGCGGCGTACGGTTGAGGACGAATACGTCACGGTGCGGGCGCAAAACGACTGGACTGCCGGTCAGGCCGCCGAGTACCCCGATCGGCTGATTGCCTTCTGCGGCTTCAATCCGCTCAAGGATTACGCAGTTGAGGAGCTGGCCCGCTGCGCCAGAACCTCGGGTCTCAACCACGGGATCAAGCTTCACCTGGGGAACTCGGACGTGCAGCTGGAGAATCCCGATCACGTTGCGCGGCTCCGCCAGGTGTTCCGGGCGGCCAACCAGCACCGCATGGCAATCGTGCTGCACATGCGGGCATCCATCTCCCGCCAGCGCCCTTACGGCCCC
>DATFQK010000105.1:0-6314 GCA_035264345.1 Gemmatimonadales bacterium
CCAGCCGGGCCAGGGAGTCAAGTGGATCCTGGAGAGTGATCTCGCCAGGTCCTCGCTTTCCGTGTTCTAGTCAGGGCTGGAGCTGAAAGCCCGGCTGGAAGCTGGAGCCTGCAAGCGGTAGTCCCAGCTCCGCGCTCCCAGCTCTGAGCTAACTAGGCATTCCGGTCCAGGCACCCCCCACCCGTGGTTGGGACGTTCGGATTGTTCTGCTCTCTCCGTGGCAGTGGCAGGGTTACATCGGTTCCATAGGTAAGGCCGCCCTTGAACCACTCGCCGGTTGGAAAGACCGTTTCCGGGTCGCGCCCATACTGCCGAATCAACCGCCGCATATCACCCAATCGGTGTCCGGTGGCGTAGAGCCAGAACGCGCGCTCGGCGAACAGTTGATCAACCGCCTCATCGACATTGCCGGGGGTGGCCAGCGGATCCAGTCCTGCGAGGTCGCGCAGGTCATTCAGTCGCTGAGTCATAGCCGAGTACGCAGCGGTTTGAAGCTCGCTCTCGGCAATGATGAGTTGGGCCTCGAGGTAATCCGCCAAGGGCACCGAGGCTTCGAATCCGGAGTACTTGTTGGGAAACCAGCTCTCGGTGTTGTTGTCCGACGCAACACCGGAGTCACCGGTGACCCGGATATCGGCGGCCGAAACGTAGGGCAGGCCATTGCCCCCCTCCTGGTCTTCCACGCCAAACTCCCCGTTGTTGAACGCCTCGAAAATCCCATTGTGCAAAGCGGCAGGGGTCGTGGAGTGCTCGGTCTCGTACAGGAAGTCGGGAGGAACAGCCGCGACCGCGGCTGCCGCCTCGGCGAAGAGTCCCTGATCCAGCAAGGCGCGCCCTAGTCCGACGGATGCCAGTGAATGAATCGGATCGCCGGCCACGATGCTGGGATGGGTGAGTGCCGTATTGAACCGAAGAATGGCGGTGTCCAGGACTTGAGCCGTGGTTAGCGGCGTTCCGTACACGATCTGATCATTCTCCACATGGCTGACAGTCACCCCGGAGCAGAAACCTTCCGCCAGCATGGTGTACACGTATCCGGACAGCGACTGCATCTCCGGGATACCCGTATCGGCGTCTGGATCGGTGCCGAATGATTGGAGGGCTACTGCGGCGTCCTCCGCCGCACTCCGGGCCCGGTGCAGCGACTGGTACAGCTCACCCAGTCCTGCAGTGGTAGGCTGAGCCAGGCGGAGATCTACCTCGGTCCGGCTGGGGATGAATCCGGGATTCACGAACTCATCGGCCAGGATACCGCTCAGCAGGACGTAACCATCGGAGAAGTCGTTGGAGTTACTCGGGTCGGTGTTCCCCGGGATGCCTACCGGCTGGAAATCACCATCCTTAGCCAGGGTGAAAATGCTGATGGTGCCCAGTCGCTTGGTTGCGGCCCCAGTGGGGGTATCCAGATCTTCGGACCCGACGATGTTGGGTGGGTCTGTGTCGAGGAGCCCGCACGCCGCCACTCCGCTAAGAAGAAGCGGGACTGCCGAAGCGAGCAACCGGGCGCTGAATTTTGCAGGATACATTGCTGTGATCTCCCGGTCAGAAGCCAAGGTTCACTCGCGCGACCCAGTAGCGGACCTGAGGCTGCGAGAAGAAGTCGGTGGCGGCAAAGTTGCTGGAGCCTTCCCGTCCTTGCCCGAAGCCGTTCACCTCGGGGTCGATTCCGCTGTAGTCATCAATGGTCAGAAGATTGCGGCCACTGAGGGTCAGGCTGACGCGGGATGCCCGGAGCGCCCGGGCGATGTTGTCGGGTGCATTGAACGTGAGTGACAGCTCACGCAGCTTGATGAACCAGGCCGGCTCGAAGAACCCCCACTCGGTGAAGCCGTTCGGATCTCCATAGGTGTACGCCGCAGCGGCTGCCTGATCTTTGAGGGGGGCGGTCGGGTCGACCAGCGCGCGACAGTAGATGACGCCGCCGCCGCAGCGGAAGGAGTCGGTTCCGTTCTCAATCCAGTGCCCGCCGCGATAATCGAAGAGCGCTCCCACGTTGAACAGATTGCGGAAGAACGACATGGCGGTCCGGAGGCCGAATTCACGAGTGGGAACAGCCGACCCCCGAAACACCGCCGTATCACCGACCGCGTATTCACCGGGCTCGATGACGCCGTTGCCGTTCGCGTCACTAAACGAGAGTATGGGCCGGTCCCATATGCCACCCAAGGGATAGCCCTCAACATGCCGCTGGATGAAACCGAGGGTGATCGGTGCCACGCCTTCGCCCAGATCATCCAGGTTGTTCTTGTAGAGTGAGCCGCTGAACGTCAGATCCCAGGCAAAACTGGGCTTATCGATAATGCGGGTATCCACCCGCAACTCGAGGCCCTGGTTCGAGACCTGGCCCAGGTTGAAGAATTGGGTGCTGGTGGTTCCCAGCGAGGGCACGATCTCACGCTTGATCAGCGCATCACTGGTTTGCTTATAGAAATAGGTTGCTTCAAGAGTGACCCGGTTGGAGAATAGGCCTGCATCGAAGCCGGCTTCAATCTCTTGCGACAGCTCCGGCTTCAAGTCGGCATTCCCCAGGTTGGCTATGGTGACGCCGCTGCCTGACACCGCGTCCTTGCGTACGGCGGACTGACCATAAAAGCGAAGAGCATCGATGGTCCCGGGCTGCTGGGTGGACTGGCCGTAGGCGGCTCGTAGCCGCAGAGTGTTGAGCCACCCCCCCGCCTGCTGTTCGCGGGCCACCCACGAGGCGCTGAGCTTTGGCAGGGGTTTAGTATCGAAGTTCTTGCCGAAGGCGCTGTTGTCATCCAACCGCAGGCCGGCGGTCAGGAAGAGCCGGTTCCGAAAGCTCATCTGCTGGTCGACAAAGCCGCCCGCTGACCTGCTCTCCACATAGTCGTCGGAGGCATCTGTGGTGGCCGCGCCGAAGATGGATTCCGTGCCTCGGGCGAGTCCCTGCCCCTGAGAAAAATTGCTGGTGTTGAGATTCCGGAAGTATTGACCACCGAGCGCGGTTCTCCCGCTCCAGGCCGAGGTTACCCGGTAGCTGGCGGCGGTGAACAGATCCACCGACAGCTGCGAGGCCAGCCCTCGCGTAATGTTGAGCTGACCCTCGTTCTCGGTCGGGTAGGCAAAAGGATTCACTTCTCCGGTCGGCCAGAACTGGGTGTCCTGCCTGTTGGTCACGTCGTAGCCGAAGGTCGCTCTGGTGCTGAGCCAGTTGAGCGGCCGCCAGTTCGCGGTCAGGCCGCCGGTGAACCGGCCTACGCCTTGACGGTTTCGCTCCGCGAAAATCTCCGCGGGGACAAGGTACCAGCCACGGTTGATATCCTGCGGGTATCCGCTCCCGTCGCCGCTTCCGATCACCGAATTTAGGGTGTTGTCATTCTCCAGCAGATGCAGCTGGCTGCTGAGATAGCCCAGCGAGAGCTGCAGGTCGGCATTCGAAGCGACCCTGGCGGTTGCATTGGCCCGAAGGCTCAGCTTGTCGAGTGAGTTGGGCCGGACCTGCTCCTGAGGGATGTCGTTGTTGGTGGCCTCGTTGACCGAGTCGAGATCGAAGCCGCGCATCTTGTAGACGCCGACCTCCCCCTCGTACTCGCCGGAGAGATAGTAGGTGGCCGCATCGGTACCGCCGGCTACGTTCAGCCCGTACTGCTGGCGGTGTCCCGGGGACAGCGGACGCTGGGCTTCGTCGTTCAGAGGATTGTAGGTGTCGATCCGGCTCTGCACGCAGTCGCCTTGGGCTTGGAGCAACAGGGTACAGCCGGAGGCATCACCAGTCGCTTGGTCGAAATTCGGATCGTCCGATCGGCCGAAGTAGTTCGTCCGGTAGGTGTTCTGGTCCTGTACGGCTCCCTGTTCCACGAACGCATTCCAGCGAGGTCTCCCCGCCACGCCCTTCTTGGTGGTGATCAGAACCACGCCGTTGGCGGCTTGAATACCGTACAGCGTGGCGGCAGACGGGCCTTTCACGATCTCGATGTTCTCGATGTCATCGGGGTTCAGATCATTAATACGAGAAGTGGACTGGCCTCCGATGTTATAGGCATACCCATTGGGCTGGGCATCGATCCTGACTCCGTCCACGTAGTAGAGCGGTTCATTCGACAGTGACACGCTGTTGGAGCCGCGAATCCTGATCTTGGTGCCGGTACCGGTGGCGCCGCTGCTCTTGAGCACTTGAACCCCGGCGGCTCTTCCACTGAGCAGATTGGTGAATTCAGTGATCGGTGCCTCTTCGGCTATTTGTGCTGCCGGAATGGTGGCAATGGAGTTGCCGATCTCCAGCCGACTCTGCTGGCCCGTCGCCGTGGTGACGAGCTCATCGAGCTGCACCGGCGACAAAGTCATTGCGAAGTTATGGGCCACGACCTCGCCGGCGGCGACCTGGACCGTGTCCCCCGTCGGCTGGTACCCGAGCCGCAATACGCGGAGCAGGTACCTGCCGGGGGCGACGCCGCGGAAGGTGTACTGGCCGTCCTGGCCGGTGGTTTCAACCCGGTTCGGTCCCGTCAGGACCACGCGCGCATTCTCCAGCGGCTCGCCGGTCGATGCATCGCTCACCTTTCCGGCTATGGAGCCCTGCTGTGCGTGTAGGCTGAGGCTGACTCCGGCCAGGAGGGCACCGAGCAGCAAGTGCACACGTATGCCCGTACGAGTGGCAAATCTCATGGGGGGTCTCCTTCGAGCGTGGACTGCCCGATGGATCGCGGATTACGGTCCCTGCGGTTGATTGGTCTTTCGGGCAGTGCCGGTTTGGACGGAGGCGCCGGCGCAATTGCGCCGCGGCAAACGCCAGTGCCCAATGTGCAAGGCGAAGCCATTCTTGTCAAAACACCAGTCGCTTGACGCCCCTCTTGCCGCGTCGTATTTACTAAGCGCCCCTTTCAGTGTTTCAGAATGTGCCATTCCCTGAGCTGCGCGCGTCCCCGGACGCCCGTGACCGTCCCCCTAGATCTCCCCTCGGAGGTTCCTGTGCTGAGACACGTTGTCCGAATCGTGGCTTACGCATTCGCCCTGGGCTGCTTCGCTGTTCCCCTTGCGGCGCAAGCCGGCACCATAAGGGGGACGGTGAGAGATAGTACCGGAGCACCCCTGGCAAACGCCTCACTCACCATCGAAGGCAGCACAGTCAATGCTACCAGCGGTAGCCAGGGGGACTACGAGCTGAGGGGGGTACCCACCGGACAGGAGACGGTGCGAGCCCGTCTCATCGGTTATGCATCCTCTATTGCTAGAGTAACCGTAGTAGCCGGGCAGACGGCGCGCCAGGATTTCACTTTGGGACGAAATGCGGTAGAGCTGGCTCCCATCGATGTAGTCGTGGGCTCCCGGGCGCGGCACACCGCGGCCGAAGAGCTCGCGGTACCGGTGGATGTTTATACCTCCCAGGACATTCAAGAGCAGGGCACGACGGAAACGAGCCAGGTGATCGCCTCGCTTTCCCCCTCGATCAACTTCCCCCACCAGACGGTAACCGACGCTACCGATATCGTCCGTCCGTTTACCCTGCGGGGGCTCTCGCCCGATCACACGCTGGTGCTGGTCAACGGCTGGCGCCGGCATCAGACGGCGCTGCTCAACACCTTTCCGCTGGGCTCGCCGGCAGGCTCGAGCGGAGTGGACCTGAACGCCATACCCTCGAGCGCCATTGAAAGAATTGAGGTCCTGCGGGATGGGGCATCCTCGCAGTACGGCTCCGATGCCATAGCGGGCGTGGTGAATATCGTGATGAAGGAGGGGCAGTTCACGCCTTTCATCAATACATCCGCCGGCCGGTACTTCACCGGTAAGGGTTTCAACGACGACGGCACCACCGCCGACGTCAATGGTGGGATCGGATTCAGGCTGGGCCGAGGCTCGATCGGGCTGTTCGGCCAATTCATGAATCGCGAGCCTACCAACCGGGCGTTCCCAGACGGTAGCCTTCAGGATCTAAGCGGCCTCAATGACTCGGTCGATGTGAACACCGGCGAGATCATCCAGAAGCGGAATGGTGTGCCTCAGCCGGTCAACCATCTGGGTGACGGACTGGAGCGAGACCTGTTGTCGTTTGCCAACCTGCGGATGCCGCTCGGCGAAAGCGGGAAAACTGAATTCTATGCTTTCGGCGGGTTCAGCAATCGGGTGGGGACCGGGAACGGGTATTACCGCGCTCCGCTCAACAACCGGAACTGGCCCGCGATCTACCCAAACGGTTTCCTTCCCGAGTTTCGTCCCAACGTGAACGACTACTCGGCTGCAGGCGGAATCCGCTCCAACATCTCGGGCTGGTCGCTCGACGCGGGCGCCTCCTATGGCCGGAACACCTTCGACTACAATCTCCGCAACACGCTGAATCCTTCTCTGGGTCCTTGCCT
>DATFQK010000106.1:0-4288 GCA_035264345.1 Gemmatimonadales bacterium
TGCAGCGCAATCCAGCGGCCGTCCCGGGACCAGGCCGAGACGAAATCCGCGTCGGGCGAATGGGTCAACCGCACCGGCTCCCCGCCGGCAACCGGCATCTTGTACAGGTCCTGGTTGCCGTCGCGATCGGAGTCGAACGCCAGCCAGCGGCCGTCTGGAGAGAGTGCCAGTCCCTCGATGGCCTGAGTTCCCTCGGTGAGAGCCCGCGCCTGATTCAATGAGGCAGTTCCCCGCGCCGGGATCGGCAGCATCCAGATATTTCCGGTGTAGGAGAAAACAGAGTAGGCCAGCTCTCTCGCGTCGGAGGAGAGACTGATGCTGTGGGCGCCGATGCCGGTCGTGAGCCGAGTTGGAGCGGCCAGCGGCCCCCCCGAGCCGGTCAGGTCCACCCGATAGACGTCTCTGCTGCCCCCCTGGTCCGAGATGAACAGGAGTCCCCGGCCACCCGGGAGCCACACGGGACTGGTGTTCAGCGATTTCGCATCCGTAATCCGGATCGGTCTGCCGCCGCTCGCGGCTACCACCCAGATCGAGCTGGGAGCGACGTTGCCGAGATTGGTTGCGCTGCCCCAGGGAAGCTCGCCATAGGTGAAGACCGGGTTGCCCGAAACGAAAGCAATCCATTTGCCACCTGGCGACCAGGCCAGGGAGTGAGCAGCGGGGTCCTGGGAGACCAGCTGCGGTGCGCCGCCATCGACTGGCCGGGTGTAAATGGCCCAGTCTTCTACATAGGCGACCGTGCGACCGTCCGGTGACCAGGCAGGATACGCCACCCAGCCTTCTTTTTTCTGGGGTCGAACAAGCGGTCGCGGAGCGCCTCCCAATGCATCCACCTGGTAGATCGCCCGGTCTGCCTGGAACGCGATCTGGCTTCCGTCGGGTGACCACTGCGGCCGACGATGCGATCCGGGCAGCGCATCGGTGAGCGGCACCGCCCGCCCGCCGTGTACCTGCTTCACGAAGAGGTGAAAGAGACCTCCCGCCTCTGCCGAGTACGCCACAATCTTGCCGTCGGGTGACAGCGCTGGATCCAGCTCGAGCCGCTGATCGAACGCCACCCGATGGGTCGAGCCCGGCACCAGTGCGCTGGTGCCCCGTTGGCGCAGCAGCAGTCCGGCGCTCAAGCCGGCGATCAAGAGTGCGATGGCGGCGATCGGCTGACGAAGATTCCGGCGGGAGCCGCTGGTGGGTGCACGCTCGGGTGCGGTCGCGGGCACCGCTCTGAGCGGGGTCGGGGGCGCGACCGCTGGTGGGGCCCGCTCGGAGAGTGCTGGAGCAGTATCAGATACTGGCGGATCCGAACGAACCGGAAGGAGCTGAGGCGATTCCCGAACGGGGACCGGAGCGGCGGGCTCCGCCTGCTCTCGCTTCAGTTCCGTCGCCAGCTCTACCACTATCCGGTCAGGAGGCTCGTCGAGCTCCTGCTCCATGAGGACTTCGTAGACTCGGGAGTGTTGCAGGGCGCCGGCCCGGTCTCCATTAGCTACCAGAGCGCGCATCAGAGACACCGCTATCCGCGCGTTGAGCGGATCCTGAGCCGCGACCTTCCTCCACCAGCTCACCGCTTCGGGCCAGTCGCCGCTCTGCTCCGAACGCTTCGCCAGCTTTTGCAGCGACTCGGCGTAGCAGCGTGCCAGGGAGGCGCGTTCCTCTTCCGCCCACCGCTCGAACTCCGGCGCCGCAGGCAGGTGGAAGCCATCGAGGAACGAGCCGGTGTAGCGCGCGGCGGCGTCTTCCAGGCGCCCGCGCTGAATGGCCGCCTCGAACCCCGCCACGTCGCTGGAGATCAGATCGGGATTGAGCCGCAGGTCGCGGCTGCCGAGAAAGACGTCGTCCGAGCCGAGGTCCTGGCGTAGGGCGTAGAGCGCCTGATTCAGCCCCCGGCGGGCCCGCTCCTCCTCCGTATCGGGCCAGAGGTAGGCCAGCACTTTTTCGCGGGTGAGCCCCTGCTCGCCGGCGGCCGCCAGGAGCGCGAGAATGGCCAGACGGCGGGGTTGTGCCGCCGATCCACTGATTACTCCACCTTCACCGCGAACGTGGAGTCTCCCGAAGGTATTTACCTCTAACACGTTACGTCCGGTGATTCCGGGGTGATTCGGGCGTGAGCGAAGCTTCTATAGTAGGCCCTGTCAACTCGGGCGGCAATCGGCCGCCCTCGGCTTCAACTCACCGCGGACAGGGAGTTCCATCATGAAAACCAGGCTGTTCACCCAGATCGGCGGCTTCGGGCTGCTGTCCCTGAGTCTCTTGGCGGGAACGGTGCGGGCGCCTGATAATTCAGCGTCGTTCACCGCCGTGCTCACCGGCGACGTTAAGACTACGATCTCGGGCGATGCCAGATTCGGGCAGGTTCGTGGCGGTCCTTCAGCCCCGGACGTCTTCAGCCTGAGTCTTGGCGCAGATGGTCCCCGGGGAGCGGTGTTGTTCACCTACCCCAGCCGTTCCGGGCTGAATGTGGGGAGCTACCGTGTGGCAGAGGCCGGCTCGCCGAACGGCGAGCTCCAGGCTCTGGTGGTGCTCGGCTCAGTCAATCAGCCCGAGGGAGTGTTCCGGGGAACGGCAGGAACCCTTACCATCACCTCGGTCTCTGATGTCGAGATCACCGGCCTGTTCTCGGTTAACGCAGATGGATTCCTGGCGTCGGCCTCGGACCGGGAGAACCGGCCGGTATCGGTTTCCGGCTCGTTCGTCGCTCGGCGGGGCAACTGAGGATTTTGGTGATAGCTTATTGGAGCTGTACCCACGCGGAGAGGCAACATGACCCCGGAGCAACAACAGCTGGTGCGGGAGAGCTGGCGCCGGTTCAATCCCATACCCCGGGCGGCCACAGTTCAGTTTTATCACCGGTTGTTCGAGCTCGACCCCACGGTGGAGCATCTCTTTGCCGGCGTCGACCTGGCCGAGCAGGAGCGGAAGCTCATGGCCATGTTCGCGCAGATTGTGGATGCGATCGATCGCCCGGAGGAGCTGGTGAGCTCGGTCGCGGCCCTGGGCCGGCGTCACGTGCATTACGGAGTGAAGGACGCGGATTACGACTCGATCGGAGCAGCCCTGCTCTGGACTCTGGAACAGGGCCTGGGTGATGGGTTCACGCCGGAAATCCGGGCAGCCTGGGCCGAAGCGTACCTGACGGTGTCGGCGGTCATGCGGCGGGCTGCC
Source organism: Gemmatimonadales bacterium (assembly GCA_035264345.1). GTDB lineage: Bacteria > Gemmatimonadota > Gemmatimonadetes > Gemmatimonadales > GWC2-71-9 > CAVVWJ01. Next base: position 3,160 of record DATFQK010000106.1, read on the forward strand.
ATGAGGGAGCAGATCACTGGCGAGCGCCCTGTTCCCCTTCGGGCGCCGCCGGGATTGGGGTGAACCGCTCTGTGAGTAATCGGCTGTCACCTGAGCGCAGCGAAGAGAGTCTGCATCGTCGCTCGGGCTTGCTTTAATGCTGCGCCTCATCCACGTCCGCCATCCACAGGTCGCTCTGGCGGTCTCCCACAGTGAAGTAGAACCGTCCGCGCCGGGTCTTGAACCCGAACCGGTGCCACTCCCGGGTAGGGTCGTCGAAGCGCACCAGGAGCCGCGGCGTGCCGCCGCTCACCGGCACCGACCAGATCGTCGTCCGCTCGGCCGGATCGACCGCCAGGTAGTACACCGTGCGGCCGTCCTCCGACCAGTCCACGTAGACCGCCTGCGGCGCTGCGCCTTCGCCCCGCGGCACCAGTGTCCGCACCGAATCGCCGGCCGAGCGCACGACCAGCACCGCGCCCGCGGACGAGAACGCGACCAGCCGCCCATCGGGCGAAGGCAGCGCGGGGTAGGTCTCGCCCCGGAAGAGCGTCCGCGGTGCGGACCACGTCCCGTCCGACCGCCGGGTGAGCGCGCGAATCTCGTTGCCCGGTCCGTTGAAGTTGTGCAGGTAGTAGATCGTCCGCCCGTCCGGGCTCCACTGCGCCGTACGCTCGTCGTCGGGCCCATCGGTAATCTGGCGCCGGTCGCGGCCGTCGGCGGTCATGAGGAAGAGATGCCGGCGCACGCCCTGGAATGCATGGAACGCGAGCTCGTTGCCATCCGGCGACCACGTCGGCCAGAACTCATCCATGTCGCTGTCGGTGAGCCGCTCGGGCTCGCCCGCCGGCAGCCGTAGTCGGTAGATGTCCTGGTTGCCGCGCAGGTCGGAGTCGATCGCGAGCCACTGCCCGTCACGTGAGGGCTCGATGCTCTCGATAACCTGGGTTCCGGTAGTGACCGGCTCTGCGTCGCGCACCGAAACCGTCCCGCCGGACGGGATCGGCAGGGAGTACGCATTCGAAGTCTCGGCGAAATCCGAATACACGATCCGGCGTCCGTCGCGGGAGAGTCTCAAGGATAGGGCGTTGAGGCCGTTCGTGAGCCGTACCGGGTTGCCCTCGGGCTTACCGTTCTGCCGGAGCCGCAT
>DATFQK010000107.1:0-3756 GCA_035264345.1 Gemmatimonadales bacterium
TCCCGCACCTTCTCCTCCAGCGCTTTGGCCGGATCGCGCATCACCTGGCTGGCCAGGGTCTCTGCCTGTTCGGCCGGGATCCCCTTGGCCTGATACAGGAGGCTCAGCTCCTCCCGCTCCAGGTCGGGCATCAGCCGGATCTCCTCCTTCTCCATCGCGATCTCGTGCTCGAACACCTCGCGCTCGCTCTTGGCCGCGAGATACCCCGACGACCCCATGCTCAATGCGTCGGCCACCATCCCGGCCAGCCCCGCGACCAGCACCGCATGTTCGGCCGACTGGAGATTCCCCTGCGCACCGATCATCCCGGCGACGAGCCCGAAGTTGGCGGTCAGTCCGTCGTTGAAGCCGTAAACCAGGTTTCGGAGCAGGCCGCCGGCCCCGGTCTTGTGCCACGGCTCGCCCGACCCTCCGCTGATCCCCGCCAGGGTTTCCGCGTGCTCCGCCGACTCCTTGGCCAGGGTGAGAGCGGTCGGGCCAGCAGTCCCGTCGGGCGACTCGCGATACAGATTCAGGTAGCCTTTGACCTCCCGCCCCTCCTCCTCCAGCAGCATGGGCAAGAGGACTCCAGTGCCCAGGCGCCGGGCCAGCCAGGCCCGCATGCGGGCCCCCCTGGAGGGCGACGGGACCTCGACCGGATGCCCGTGCTCCGCCAGGAGCTTGCGCCATATCTCCACGTGCCGGTCTTCCACCCCAGCCAGCTTGCGATAGATGTCGGCGCGTCCCGGGTCGCGCTCGGCGCGAGCCAGCTCCCTATAGAGGAAGGCGGCGTCGGCCTCGTCTTCCAGGTGGTGCAGCCATTCGTGCGGGGGAGACTGGGGAGAGGTGGCGGTCATCGCTGCATGATAACAGCGGGGAAGCGGGGAAGCAGGGAAGCGCGCCTGGTCTCCTCGCCTCGTTCTGACGTGCCCTGCGGAGCCACCCCCCAACGCGGGATACTTTCTACAAATGGCTTTGTCCCGATTGTTTGTCCACCGACTGGCGGGGAGCGCCCGGAGGCGTCCCTGCCAGTCGGCGTCCCGTTTACCGTTCACCTTCCTGCCGAATTACTGTTCATTAGGGAGGAATAGGGGTACTGCAACGGTTTAGCTCGTCCCAGCATTCCTAAAACGCTATGACAGGGACCCTGTTGATGGATTCGTCGCTGCTCGCGAATGCCGATACCGTCGTCGCTCGCGCTCGAACCGGAGATCCGGAAGCGCTGGCCTCGCTCTACCGGGCATTCGAGGTGCCGGTCTACAACCTGGCGCGTCGAATCTGCCGCACCACCGAAGACGCCGAAGACGTCCTCCAGGAGACCTTCTTCGAGGTCTGCCGGAGCATCGGCCGTTATCGGGAGGAGGGAAGCCTGTGGGGCTGGGTTCGCACCATCGCGGCAAGCAAGGCGCTGATGCGGATCCGGCGGAACAAATATCGCGATACTGACGAGCTGCACGATGAAGTGGTGGGCAAGCGGACGGAAGACAGTCACCTCAGAATGGATCTGGAAGCAGCGCTCGAGCGACTCTCGGAAACCAGCCGGGCCGTGGTCTGGCTCCACGACGTCGAGGGGTACACCCACGAGGAGATCGCCTCGATGATGGGCAAGACCCCCAGCTTCTCCAAGTCTCAGCTGGCCCGGGCTCATTCCCGGCTTCGGACCTGGCTGGGCGAGGAGGGTGCGGCATGAGCCAGACCCATCTGTCCATGGAAGCGCTCCTCAGCCTGCGGGAGCCCGGGGTCGAGCCCGGTACTGCCACCGCCCGCGAGCACCTGAACCAATGCCCGGTCTGTCAGGCCGAGCTGGACCGGCTGCACCAGCGAGTAGCCCGTCTCAAAGCCCTCCCGCCGCTGCGTCCCGGGCGGGACCGGTGGCCGGAGACCAACGCCCGGTTCCGGGCCGAGCGGCGCCGGCGGATCGGCCGCATGGCGGGCCTAACCGGGCTGGCTGCGGCGGCTTCGCTGGCGGCGGTGATCAGTCTGGGCCGGATGACCCAGCCGGCCCACGCCACGGTCGAGCAGCTGTACCAGACCATGGAGCGGTCCCAGGCGCTGGAGAGTGCCCTCAGCCAGTACAACCCGGAGGGCCGGATGCTCGATGGGCGGACCGCCCGGATGGCGCAGGAGCTGGAAGATCGCATCGCGCGGGTGGATCGTGAGTTGGAGGCCACCGAGCTGTTGCCCCAAGAGGCGCCGGAAGACCAGCTGCTCAGGCTCTGGCGCGAGCGGGTAGGGCTGCTGGACGCCCTGGTGGACGTGCACGTGACCCGCGCCAGCAATGCAGGCCTCTAGGGACCGGAGGAGCACGCCTATGTCGCGGTTCATTGTTCTGGCAGCCGGCATCGCACTAACCGGCCCATCCGCCACCGTCGGACTGGCTCAGGAGCCGGTTCGGGGGAGCGTCCCCGAGTCGCTCGAGGTTCGGCTCGACCGAGGCCCGGAGCGGATGCTGCAGGTGGTGATGAACCGCCGGGCTCGGCTCGGCATGAAGATCAATCTCCGCGCCCGCCAGACGGACTCCCTCGGAGCGTACGTCGAGGGAGTCACTCCCAACGGTCCGGCCGCCAAGGCCGGCATTCTTTCGGGCGATATCATCACCAAGGTGGATGGGAAGTCCGTCCTCGCCGGCGGGCAAGCCGAGGGTGGCGCCAAGGAGTCCCTGCCGGGCCTCCGGCTGATCGAGCTGGCTGCCAGGCTCGAACCCAACGACACCGTTCCCATCGAATTCCGCCGGGGCAAGGATCGGAAGACCGTTTCGGTGATCACGGCCGACGAGCCGGATGTGCTGTTCCGCGGTGGGGAGCCCGGCGGCCGATCGTTCGCCTTCCGGTTCCGCCCCGACGGCCCCACCCGGGCGGTCATACCGCTGGACGATCTGGAGGAGCGGGTGAACAACTCGGTCTTCCTGGCCGGCTCTCGCCTGGCCGACCTGGAGCTGGCTCCACTCAACCCCGATCTGGGCCGCTACTTCGGCGCCACCGAAGGGATCCTGGTCATCAGTATTCCTAAGGACTCCGACCTGAACCTCAGGGGCGGCGACGTAGTGCTCGCGGTAGACGGCCGGAAGCCGGCCGGACCCTCCCACCTGCTCCGAATTCTCCGGAGCTACGAGCGAGGCGAGACCTTCAAGCTGGACATCCTGCGCAACGGAAAACGAGAGACAGTGAGCGGGCAGGTAGGGGCCAAGTCCGACGGGTAATTAGCCGTTAGGACAGGTTGTGCGCCCGCTCACAGATGCCGTAACCTTCCAGTCCTATATCTTCAGTCCACCCCTTGAGAGGCAGCATTTATGGGATTCCTGTGGACCTTGATCATCGGATTGGTTGTTGGGGCAATCGCCAAGCTTATCATGCCCGGGCGCGATCCGGGCGGAATCATCGTCACCATGCTGATCGGCGTGGCCGGCGCCCTGCTGGCTGGGTTCTTGGGGCGGGCACTCGGCTGGTACAACGATCCGGGCGAAGGCCCGGGAATCATCGCGTCGATCGTCGGCGCCCTGCTTCTGCTTTTGCTCTATCGTCTGTTCACTGGACGCCGGGGCAGCACGACCGTTCCCTGACGCGGCAGTTCTGCGGTAACAAAACGTAAGCGGTACGCAGTGAGCGGTGAGCGGCGGTAACGCCGTATCGTTCCGCTGACTGCATACCGCTTATGCCTTTTCAGGGAGTCCCCAGTCGTCAGTCGTCAGTCGCAGCTCCCACCTCCCAGCTCCCACCTCCCAGCTCCTAGCTCCTAGCTCCCAGCTCCTAGCTCCCAGCTCCTAGCTCCCAGCTCCTA
>DATFQK010000108.1:0-2468 GCA_035264345.1 Gemmatimonadales bacterium
TTCGGGTACGACTGCCTTCACCTTGGTCAGGCGTCCATCCTGCTCGGTACCGAGGATCTGCCCCCGCCGAGAGCTGAGGTCGCCCATCACATCACCCAGCACATCGTCGGGGGTCCAGACTTCCACGTCCATCAGCGGCTCCAGCAGCACCGGCCGGGCCTTGGGAGTCACGTTCCGGAACGCCAGGATGCCGGCCAGCTTGAACGACATTTCATTGGAGTCCACGTCGTGATAGGAGCCGTCGTAGCACTCCACCTTGAAATCGACCAGCGGATAGCCGGCCACGACGCCGCGCACCGCGGCCTCCTGAACCCCCCGGTCCACCGCCGGGATGTATTTCCCGGGAATCACCCCGCCCACGATCTCGTCCACGAACTCGTAGCCAGCTCCCCGGGGTAGCGGCGCAACCCGGATCCAGCAATCGCCGTACTGGCCCCGGCCGCCAGACTGTTTCTTGTGTTTCCCCTGGCCCTCCGCCCTTCCTTTTATAGTCTCGCGATAGGCTACCCGTGGCCTGACCAGCTCGGCATGGACCCCGAACTTCCGCTCCAGCCGGTGAAGGATGGTGTCGAAGTGCCGCTCCCCCATGCCGTGAATCAGGGTCTGGCCCAGCTCCGAGCTGTATTCGAAGTGGAAGGTAGGATCTTCCTCATGCAGCTTGTGCAGGCCGGCGGCCAGCTTGTCCTCCTCTCCTCGCTGTTTCACCACCACCGCCGACGTGGCAACCGACTCGGGGAACGGGATGGGCGGCAGCCTGACCGGCGCCTCCCGCCAGCAGAACGTGTCGCCGGTGTGGGTGTCCTTCAGCTTGGCCACCGAGCCAATGTCCCCGGCGGAGAGCCGCTCCACCTCCATCCGCTCCTTCCCCTGCTGAATGGAGAGGTGGTTCAGCTTCTCCACCGTCTCGTGCTCCGCGTTGAAGACCTCACCGCCGTTGCGAATCTCGCCGGTATAGAGCCGGAACAGGGTCACATCGCCCACGTGCGACTCGGACACCGTCTTGAACACCCGGCCCACCAGCGGCGCATCCACCGGTGGCTTGACCTCGGCGGGCGAGGGGAACAGCTCCACCATTTTCTTGAGTAGCGTGCGGGTGCCGTAGGTCAGCTCTCCGCTGCCACAGAAGAGTGGCACGATGGCACCCTCGATCACCGCCCGCTTGATCGCCCTGATGAAAGAATCCCGCGAGATCTCCTGGCCCCCCAGGTAGCGCTCGATCAGCTCGTCGTCGGTCGAGGCGACCGCCTCGGTCAGCTGCTCGGTGTACTGCTGAAACAGGGTCTGGTACTCGTCGGGAATCGGCACCACATCGTACTCTCCGGTCTTGGTGCCCTTCTTATAGAAGTGGCAATGGCCGGAGAACAGGTTGATGATCCCGTGGAAGTCGTGCCCGTCGCCGATGGGAATCTCGACCGGGACGACCTTGGGGCTCAGATGGGCCTTCACGTCGTTGAAGACCCGCTCGAAGTCGGCGTGCTCCTTGTCCATCAGGGAGACGAAGAGGACCCGGGGCAGGTGCAGCTGATCGCAGACTTCCCAGACTTTCTCGGTTCCCACCTCCACCCCTGCCGTCCCGCTGAGAACGACGACGGCGGCATCGGCGGCATGCAAGCCGGTGACGACCTCGCCGAAGTAGTCGAGGTAACCCGGGGTGTCGATGAGATTGATCTTGGTATCCAGCCACTCGGCGTAGCCGACGGCCAGATTAATGGTGTGTTTGCGTTCGATTTCGTCGGGAGAATAGTCGGTGAGCGTAGTACCGTCTTTGATGGAACCGTGGCGTCGGCTGGCGCCGCTTACGAAGGCCAGGGCATCTACCAGGGACGTCTTTCCGCTGGCCCCGTGCCCGACAAACGCCACGTTTCTTATGGCGTTGGAGCCATAGACCTTCATGGCCTCCACCTCCTAGGAAAAGTGTATTTCCAAGGTGGCTGCCGCAGTGTCGATTGTCAAATGAGCTAAGTCCTATCAGCTATTCACTGGGGACTGGGGACTGAGGACTGCTCGCTGTGGACTGCAGACTGCTTCAACGCCAACGACGCCCGCACCGCGTCTCTGGACGAGTTGATAGGCGCCATTCGCAGCACCGCGTAGATCACCGGACCAGCCGCGCTGGACTCCAGGGCCGACCAGGCGTAACACATACTCGCCGCCGGATGGCCCTCGAGCCCAAAGACGGAAACCGAACCGTCGAACAAGAGTCTGTCTCCTAGGCTCTCTCGCACGTGCTCAGTGGTCAAGTAGTTCGCCTCACACTGGTGAAGCGCCTCTACCGCCTGCTTGAGTACCATGAAATCCGCCCGGCTCATCGCTCTCTCCTCTCCGGTCAGGCTGTTCGATCTGCCCACCGCTTAACTGCCGCTCGTCCCGACGTTGGGCGGGGTCCCGGTCAACATCCCTTGGCCATCTCAGAGAGCACGACCGGAGCAGGCTTGGTGACCTTGAGGTCACGAGTCGCCCAGCGGTCC
>DATFQK010000109.1:0-5734 GCA_035264345.1 Gemmatimonadales bacterium
GATGGCCCGCCGCTGTGGGTGAGGATCTGGCGAGCCAGCGACCGTTCGGGCACGATGGTTCAGCTGACCGGTGCCGCTCTGGAGAAGGACTCGGCTGCGGCGCACCCAAAAGCGGATAGCTCCAGCAGCAAGAAGCCGCGAAGCTAAGGGCTCTCCTCGGGATCAGTCGGGGTCGAGCATGTCTACGAACCGCAGCCACCGCGGGTAGAAGTAGAGGTCAACCAGCCCCGGTGGCCCATTGCGATTTTTGGCGACAATGAGCTCCGCTGCGCCCTCCACTCCCTGGCCGGGGCGATACATCTCCTCCCGATAGATCATCAGGACTACATCAGCGTTCTGCTTGACTGCACCCAATCCGCCCAGGTCGTCGAGGGCAGGCCGGGGATCGGGTCGGCTGGCCCGGTGCCCCGGGAGCTGGGCCGTGACCAGTACCGCCAGATCCCATTTCACTGCGAGTGCCTTCAAGGCACGAACCGCCAGCGCCACCCGTTCCTGCAGCCTGGCAGCCGAGCGGGGCGGGGTGGTGAGCTGAAGCGAATCGACGATCAGCAGACGACGCCGGGGCACGATATCCACGGCCAACCCGACTTCATCGAAGCTGGAGCCCAGCATCGGTCGCACCAGGAGCGGGGCATTCCGCAGTCGCAGCGCTGCTGCCCCGACTGCGGCCCGGGTCGAATCATCCAAGCCCCCTTGCCGTAAGTCATCGATGCTACTGCGGCCTTCGATGGCGAGAGCCCGCTCGAGGACGCGATCGGGACTCATTTCACCCGACAGGAACAACGTCGGCACCTGCCCGGCTGCTGCGCGAATCCCGATTTCCAGAGCCAGCGCCGACTTCCCACTGCCGACATCGCCGGCCAGCACGATGAGGTCCTTTTGCCGCAAACCCCCAGCCAGCACCTTATCGAGCGAAGGAAAGCCGGTGGGGACAGTGTCGGCGGGAAGACTTTGACCCGAGCGCTGATCGATCTGGGTTACCAGGCCTTCCAACATCGAATCCGATCCGCGGGCGGCGCGCTTTGAGGGACGGGGCATAGTTAAGTCTCGCCTCTGATCTGCTGCTTGGCCCGGCGTACTGCCAAGGTAAGAGCCTCGGCAGCCTCGGGGCCTTCGGTCTCCCGCGCGGGCGCAACCAGCTGGCTCAGAATCTGGGGAACGGTCTCCGGCCGGAGCTCCCGTAGCTGGCCCACCGCTGCCACAAGTGCACGTCGGAGGGGCGAGGGCATCGCCAAGCTCGAGAGTCGTCGTTCCAGAGCCTGAACCCTGCGGCGTTGGGCCCGTTCCTGAGAAGCCCCATCCACCAGGACATCCTGGGCCACCCTGAGAGTGAGCCACAGCGCGAACAGCCCGCCGCGCTTAGGCCCGCGTCCGGTCTGGGTCAGCAGCGAAAGCAACGCGAGGGTTGCCGGGTCCCATCCGTTTACAACACGGTCCGGCATAGCGCCTCGTGCACCAATTCCGGAGTGATGTCGCGCAGACAGCGATGATGGCCCAGCGGACAACGGGGGCCACCCTTGCTGGTGCACGGGCGGCAACCCAGGGTCAGCTCCAGCACCCGGGCCTTCGAACTGTAGGGAAAGAACCCGAACGGCTGCACCGTAGGCCCGAAGAGGGCCACCACGGGAGCGCCCACCGCAGTGGCCATGTGCATCACGCCGGTGTCGCCGGAGACCACCGCGGACGCTCGCTTGAGCAGGGCTCCGGTCTCCTGCAGCTGGAATTGCCCCACCGCATTGAGCACCCGGTGCGGAGCCACACGAGCAAGATCGAAACCCAGCGGCGCATCGTCGGGACCACCAATCACTATCACCTGGCATCCCTGCTCGACCAGCCGGCGGGTCAGATCCGCCCAGTGCTCCATGGGCCAGCGCTTGGTGGCGTGGGCTGCCCCGGGAGCAATGGCAATCGGACGGGCCATCTCGGGAAGGCCCGCGTAATGCCACCAGTCGAGTACCGTCCGCTCCGCGCCCGAATGCCAGAACAGATCAGGTGGTCCGCCATCCGGTTTCACATCCAGTTCTCGGGCTGCCGAGAAGTATCGCTCGGCCACCGGCCGAGAATCGCGGTACCCGTTGCGCTTGGTGTGAATCAGGATGGCACGTGCGATACGGTATTTGGGGTAGCTCGTCCAGTTGCCGGGCACCAGGAGCCGGAGCGCACGGGAGCGCAAGCTGTCATGGAGGTCCAGCAGATGGGTGAAGCGGTGTTCCCTGAGTTCAGCCGCCAGGTCGCTCACTCCGCGCTGGCGGGTTATCCCGATCACCTCGCTGACATGCGGATTGGCGCTCAGGAGGGGAACGTACGCTTCCTTGGTAAGAAAGGTGATCCGGGCCGACGGGTGGCGATGTCGTACGGCACGCAGCAGCGGTGTGGTAAGCAGCACGTCGCCGATGGAGCTGAAACGCAGGGCGAGAATATTGGGCGGAGAGGCGGCGTCGGGCACGCGTCAAGGTACTGCGCGAACGGTAAACGGTAAACGGTGAATCGAGCTGCCGGTCGGTTCGCCCTTCACGGTTCAGCGTTTCCGCCCTTAGTTTACGATATGCCCCGTCCAAAAAGTATTCTCTGGGTGGACGACGAGGTCGAAAGCCTCACGTCGCACATCATGTTTCTGGAAGAGCAGGGATTCGCGGTCGAGACCAGCACGCACGGAGACGACGCGCTGGTTTTGCTCCAGCGGCAGCCCTATGGCGTGGTGTTGTTGGATGAGCAGATGCCGGGCCGGCGCGGCCTCGACCTGTTTCAGGCCATCCGGGCTATCGACCACGGCATGCCGGTGGTGATGGTGACCAAAAGCGAAGAGCCAGACACACTGAAGGACGCAATCGGCGCGGAAATCTCCGACTATCTGATTAAGCCGGTGAACCCCCGACAGATTCTTTCGGTAGTCACCCGGTTATTGGAGGGTGATCGGATCCGGCAGCAGCGGCTCTCCCGCGACTTCGCTACCCGTTTTCGTGAATTGGAGGCCCGGCGCGGCGGTCCCCTGGCCTGGCGCGAGTGGGTGGAGCTGGTGGTGGAGCTGGCGGAGTGGGAGGTCCGATTGGGACAGGCGGACGAGCCCGGGCTGCAGGACGCGTTGCGCACTCTGCAGGACAGCCTTCGCCAGGATTTCGCGCGGTACCTGCAGCGAAACTACGCCAACTGGCTGCACGAGGGCGGGAGCGACCGCCCCCCGCTCTCGGTCGACATCGGCGCGGAGTTTCTCCGCCCAATCCTGGACCTGCATGGCCGCGCCATGCTGGTCGTAGTGGACTGCCTCCGGCTGGATCAGTGGGCCATGATCCGTCCGCTGATCAGCGCGCGGTTTGACATCGAGACGGCGCACTATTTCTCGATTCTGCCAACCGCTACCCCTTTTGCCCGCAACGCGATCTTCAGCGGACTCTTTCCGGCAGAGATCAAGGCCCGCTACCCCCAGTGGTGGAACGACCGCGAGGACGCCAGTCTCAACGCCCACGAAGCCGAGCTGCTGAGCGAGCAAATGCGCGAGCTCACCGGGCGTTCGGTCCCCATTCACTACGAAAAGGTTTTCACCGCAGCAGACGGAGAAGGCCTGCTCAAACGACTCCCGGCCCACCTGGCGCAGGAGGGTGTCACCGCGCTGGTGTTCAACTTCATCGACCAGCTCACCCACGGACGGACCGAGAATTCCACCCTGTTCGAGGTGGCCCGGGATACGCCGGCGCTGCGCAATCTGACCCGCACCTGGTTCGAGCGCTCGCCGCTGTGGGACGCGCTCCGGGAAGCGGAGCGGCGGGCGGTGCCGGTTCTGCTGACCACCGACCACGGATCGATTCACTGCCATACGCCGGCCACGGTGTTTGCCAAGCGGGACACGACCTCGAATTTGAGATACAAGTTCGGCGACGATCTCCGGGCTCAGGATCCCGAGTCAGCCCTGGTGGTGGATGACCTGTCCAGCTTTGGTCTGCCGACCCGGTCGCCCGGAACGCGGCTTCTCCTGGCCACCGGCGATCGTTTCTTCGTGTACCCGACCAAGCTCCGCGAGTATCAGGCGCGATACCGGGGCGCATTTCTCCACGGCGGCGTTTCTCCCGAAGAAGTCCTCCTACCGATCGCTCTGCTGACTCCGCGACAGGGTTAGGCGTGCGCACCGAGCTCCGGCTCCTCCGGCTGGTCCGACCCTACCGAACACTTCTGGCCCTGGGGCTGGTCACTACCTCCTTGGCCTCGCTGCTCGATGGATTCACGCTCGTTGTTCTGATCCCCCTCCTGAAGCACCTGTTCGGCACCGCCGGTCAGCTCCGTCCCGGCTCCACCCGGTTGGAAGAGCTGATGGACAAGCTGGTCGAGCCGGTGGTGGCCGGCGTCGGCCCGGGCCAGGCGGCAGGCCGCTTGGTGGTGCTCCTGGCTTTCGGGCTTCTGCTGAAGAACGTCCTGAGCTATGCCTCGTCTCAAATCTCGGTGCGAGCGCAGGAAGGGCTGGTCCGCGATGTGCGGTCGCGCCTGTTCTCCCATCTGCTCACCTTGGAGATGGATTTCTTCCAGCGGACCCGGGCAGGTCAGCTGATCTCCTCCATAATCACCGAGGTGGACCAGACCAAGACCGTCATCACGGCTTCGCTGCTATCGCTGTTTCAGAATCTCGTGGTGGTGGTGACCACACTTTTCATCCTGAGCCAGATTTCGATCCGGCTCACCATCCTGACCCTCGCCTTCGTTCCGCTGCTGGTGCTCGGACTGCAGATACTGCTTCGGCGGCTCCGGAGCCACGCGCAGGCTCGGGCGCGGGAAAGGGGGGAGATTACCGCCACGATCACCGAGCGGCTGGGCGCCATCCGGCTGATCCGGGCGTATGGTGAAGAGCAACGGGAGACCTCCCGGTTCCGGGCCCAGGCCGAGCGCTACCGCAAGCGGGTCATTCGAACTCAGCGGTTCTCTTCTCTGACCAGCCCGCTGACCGAAATCTTCTCCGGGTTTCTCGTCATTCTGATTATCTGGGCGGGAACCAAGCCCGGCCTGGTAGGGTTGCCGTCGGCACTGGCGCCTGAGGCGATCATCGTCTTCCTGATGGCCGCGCTGAAGCTCTCGTCTCCCCTCAAGACAATCGCCTCTTTCCCGGCCGCCATGGCGGTGACTCTGGCCAGCGCCGAGCGGGTATTCAACCTGCTGGATCAACCCCCAGCCGAGCTCGAGGTACCCGGAGAGGAAACGGCCAGGTTCGACCGAGAGATCGTGTTCGACAACGTGTCGTTCAGGTACGGCAGCGGAGACCTGGTGCTGAACGAGGTCTCCTTTCGAATGCCACGAGGCAAGATCGTGGCTCTGGTCGGCCCGTCCGGGGCAGGCAAGACCACAGCCGCCGATCTGCTTCCCCGGTTTCATGACCCCACCTCGGGTCACATTCTGATGGATGGTGTGCCGCTCACCAAGCTGACCCGGCGCTCACTGCGGGCCCTCATGGGAATCGTGAGTCAGGAGACGGTACTACTCAACGACACCGTTCTGGCGAATATCGCGTACGGCTCCCCCGGCGCCACCCGCGAGCAGGTCGAGGCGGCAGCAGAGGCGGCCAACGCCGCCGGGTTCATTACAGCGCTTCCCAATGGCTATGACACCATGTTGGGGGAGCGAGGGACCCGACTCTCCGGTGGTCAGCGACAGCGAATTGCCATCGCCCGTGCGCTCCTGCGCGATCCTCCGATTCTGATTCTGGATGAGGCTACCAGTGCACTGGACACCGAATCCGAGCGATTGGTACAGCAGG
>DATFQK010000110.1:0-2589 GCA_035264345.1 Gemmatimonadales bacterium
GCTCTCGCTCCCAGCTCCACCCCTTGCCGCCGGCTTTCCCCGCCGTTCGACGTCGCGAGCGAGATCGGGTCGAAAGTTTGCTCGTTGCTCACATCCATGCGGAAGAGCGTGAGACTCACGTGCGTTAGCGATGGCCCCAGCTTGAATCCGGTCTCATAAGACCAGGCGGTGATCATTGGCAACGATGGCTCGTTCACCACGCCATCGGTCTGGCGGAACCCGCGCGAGACGTTCGCATATACCTGGAGCTCGGGCCGGAACTGGTAGAGCGCCCCTAGCTTGGGCGAGAGCATGCTCTGTCTCCCGCTCAGCGGAGCCGCACCATCGGGCGTGGAACGGGTGTCGAAGGCATCGAGCCGGGCTCCGGCGTTGATGCGGACCCGAGGCATCAGGTCAATCGAGGACTGGGCGAACAGCGCCCCGCTTAGCTGACGAGCTTCCACCAGGTTTTGCGGCGCCTCGCGAACTCGAGCCACGGTGAGGTAGTTCTGGTAGTCGCTGTGGTCCCACCGACCCTCGGTGCCCACCGTGATCTCGCCGGTCGATAGGGGCCAGGTCAATGCGCTGGTGAGACCGAAGCCATAACGCCGATCCTCCTCCTCGGTCTGGCTCCCCGTGCCCTCGCCCGAGCCCGGCTCCGGCGGGATGTTCAGGAAGAGCTGCCAGCGTCCCTGGGTCGCGTAGACCGTGGTGCGCCAGACGGTGGATCCGGAAAGAACCCGGAGACTGGCGCGCTCCTGGGCCCGGCGCTTGAACCCGCCATCGGTCGGGTCCACGACGACATCGAACTCCCGGTTCTCGAACTGGTCGGCAGTGAGAAAGCCGGGCGAGTCCCACCCCGCGGCGTACAGCTCCACTCCGGCGTCGAGCGAAGTCCTGGGGGAGAGGTCGCGGACGATACGGCCGTGCGCCTGTCCCAGCTGATATCCGCTTTGTGGACGCCAACCGTCCTCTCGCAGCCCACGCAAAGCGAAAACGCCACGTGTCCCGGGTCGGTCCAAGCCGGCGAGCCCAATGCCTTCCGCCCGCCCGTAGGCGCCGCCCGCGAGCGTCGCTGCCGCACCGGAATAGCGCTCCAGCGTGCGCACATTGACTGTCCCCGCCAGGGCGAAGTTGCCGAACAGGGCGCTCGAAGGCCCTCGATAGACATCGATGTCGCGGATCACGGCGGGGAAAAGCAGACTCCAGTCGTTGTACCCTTCCGAGTGGGCGTTCACCGGCTCGTTGACCGGCACACCGTCGATCCAGAGCGCGAGGTCGGTGGAGTGATCCGAGCTGAACCCACGCAGCGACGCAGTCGCAGCAAAGCCGGGGCCCTGACCCTGGTCGTGGACTTCGAGTCCTGCGGTCTGCCGCAGCAGCTCGTACGTGTTGATTGCCGGGGTTTGCCGCAACTCGGCGGCGGGTACCTGCACCGTGCTGGCCGGCTCCTCCCGGCGGGCAGGTGTGGTGGTGACGGTGATCTCGTGCAGCTTCACCGGGGCTCGCGCTACAGTGTCTTGCGAGGGGCGGGAGCTATCGGCCGGCACCCCCTGTGCGGCCGTGATTGAGGGTGCCGCCAAAATGGCGAGCACCACAGTACGCAGGAACATTGGGTCTCCGCACGAACAGACGTGAAGGACCTCAGGCGGGATGCCGAAGTCCTGAAAGTGTCACGTGCTGGAGACGGGAGGACCGAGTGCGGGCGGGAGAAGGGGTACATCGCCCAGACCATGGAATTCCCGGGCGAGGCTGGAGCCAGACGCGGTGAGGATGAAGATCGGTGGACGGGGCGAACCGAGAGCGGTCGGCTGGAGGCTAGGGCCGGCAGCCAAGAGCCCGCACAGATTACAGCAGAGATGTACCTGGGCATCGGCGGGAAGATCGCCCCGGGATCCATGATGGTGAGCAGTGGAGCCTGGCGCTTCGACGACGGAATGAGACATGCGCGCACACGCGCGCAGCACCAGAACTGGCGCCTGTCCGCTTCCCAACGTGATCAGGAGAAGCAGCAGCCCGACTACTCCGCGAGACCGGTGGCTCCGCATCACCAACAACTAGGCCGGTTCCTTGGGTCCGTCAAGCCCACTCGGCTCAGGTCCGCTCCGTCGCCGGCTCGAGCCCCGGCTCCACCCGCACACCGAGGGCACGCCGCAGTGCGTACGCTAGGAAGAGCAGGAGACCGAACATGCACACGATCAGCGGTCCGGTGGGTAGGTCGTAGCGGAACGAGACCAACAATCCGGCAGCCGAGGCCAGCGCTCCCGCGATCCAGGAGATGACGGCGAGCGCGCCCTTGCGCTGGGTAAACTGAAACGCGATCGCGGCCGGCACCACCAGAAAGGAGAACACCAGCAGGACGCCCGCAATCGGCACCGAAAAAGTGATCACGATCCCGAAGGAGAGATAGAACAGAAAATCCCACCAGCGGATCTGCCAGCCGTTTGCGAGCGCAATCTCGGGGTGAAACGAAATTGTCAGGAATCGACTGCGCAGCAGCCAGTGAAAGATGCCGATTCCCGCGTACACGGCCGCGAGCCGGAGGATTGTGGGCCAGGTAACCCAGAGCAGGCTGCCGACCAAGATGTCCTTGATCGCCTCGCCGCCACG
>DATFQK010000111.1:0-3348 GCA_035264345.1 Gemmatimonadales bacterium
TGTCATTCAGCCCCATCGCTGTGGTTGACGCTCCCACGGCGCAGCAGAATTTCGTCTTTGCGATACCTGTATCGACCACGGGTGCAGCCCGGCTGGCCCGGATTCGGGTAACCGGTCAGGGGCGGCAGGCCGCGCTCGCGGACTCGGCTGGAGCCATCGCCCAGGTCCCCGGAGCAGTACCTATGAACATTGTCGTACGCCGCATCGGGTCCGATCGAGTGTCTCTCCAGTGGGATAGCAAAGCGCATCCAATGGTCATGGTCCGCGACCCGGACACCGGAGAGGTTCTCTCCTTTGCCCGCGGTGGTGAGGTGGAGCTGGCCACCCGGAAGGCTCAGGTCGACCTGGTGCTGTCGTCGGGCGTGCGCAGCCAGTTGCGGCGGATGCGAGTGGGCCAGTGAGGTGGGCCGCCCTGGCTCTGGTGCTGTGGTCCAGCGGCTGCGCCTCCCGCAACTCGAACTCTGGCTCAGCTGACGGCGTGACGGTCGATTCGGTGGACGCTCCCGTAATCACCCTGGAGCGCACGGCCTGCTTCGGCGGCTGTCCGGTCTATCGACTGGCAGTCTCCTCTGACGGCACCGTGACCTACGAGGGAGAAGCCCACGTGCGCCAATTGGGCACGGCTTCCAACCGAATACCGGGCGAGCGGGTTCAGGCCCTCCTCTCCGAGCTGGACCGGGCAGGTTACTTCTCGTTCGCCAGTCGCTACGCCGCCGCCGAGCCGGTCTGCGGCCGCTATTCTGCCGACTCTCCTTCTGCCATAACCTCCATGACCTTCGGCGGCCGCACCAAACGGGTGGAGCACGATTACGGCTGCGGCGCAGCTCCGGGAGCCCTGGTGGTTCTCGAGCGACGAATCGACGAGGTGCTCGGCTCGGCGCAGTGGACCGGTCGCTGAATCAGGTCACTTCCCGGCGCTGAGCCGGATCCATCCGATCTCGCAGAGCATCTCCCAGTAGCGTTGCCGCAACCACCACCAGCACCAGAGCCACCCCGGGCGCCGTGGCTACCCACGGAGCATTGACCAGGGTATCTCGCCCTGAGGCGATCAGGTTTCCCCAGGATGGGGTTGGCGGCTGTACTCCCAGTCCCAGAAATGAGAGCCCCGCCTCCAGCATGATGGCGTTGCCCACACCAAGGGCTGCGGTGACGATCACCGGAGTCATGGCGTTCGGCAGGATGTGTCGCACCAGTACTCGCGGGCCTCTGACCCCCAGGGCAACAGCACTCTCCACGAATGGGCGCGCGGAAAGCGCCCGAACCTCTCCATGCACCAGGCGCGCGACGGTCATCCAACCGGTCAGGCCCAGCACGGCCACCACCAGAGCGGCGCTTGGTTGCCAGAGCGAGGCCAGCAGGAGCAGAAGCACCACTCGGGGAAGCGCCAGAGCGAAATCGGTCAGGCCCAGCAGCACGGTCCCAACAGCGCCGGGCCAGAAACCCGAAGCAGCGCCGATTAGAATCCCGATCGTCACCGAGAGCAGCACGGCAAGCACCCCGACCCCCAGGGAGATCCGTGCGCCAAATGCCAGGCGGGCCCATACGTCCCGTCCGAAACGGTCGGTGCCCAAGGCGTGAAAAGCGCCGTGCAGGTCGGTACTGAGTGGTGGCAGAAAGCGAGTGGCGACGATGTCCCGTTGCACCACCGGATCTCCGGCCAGGAGTGGAGCCGCCAGCGCGATCACGATGGCCAACAGGATTACCACCAGCCCGAACTGCGCCCGCCGGTCCCGGAGCAACGAGTGCAGCATCACTGGGCACCCCCGGAGCCGGTACGCACCCGCGGATCAGCCCACGCGGTCAGGAGCTCGGCCAGCAGGTTGCCGGCTACAACCAGGGCTGCGCTCACTGACGTCGCCGCCATGATGACCGGGTAGTCGCGCGCTCCTACCGCCTCCACCATGATTCGCCCCACACCCGGCCAGGCAAAGATCGACTCGATGAATACCGCGCCCGAGAACAGGGCGGGCAACGAAAGCCCCAGCAGGGTTACCACCGGAATGAGGGCGTTCCGCAGCACGTGCCGAAGACTCACCTGCGCAGGTGAAAGTCCCTTGGCCCGCGCCACCGCGACGTGCGGCGCCCCGCGAACGTCGAGCATGGCCCCTCTTACATACCGGGCCACGCCGCCCACGCCAATGAGCGTCAGTGTGATCAATGGCAGGGCAAGGTGACGGAGCCGATCGGCTATCCGGCTCCAGCCGGTGAGAAAGTCGGCATCGAAGCCGGCCGCGCCGAACGCCGGCAGGGCGCGCGCCCAGTAGGTGAAGACCATCACCAGCATGAGACCCAGCCAATAGCCAGGAAGGGCAAAGAGCGTTACGGTGACCACAGACAGCGAGGTGTCCAGGCGGCCGCCGCTCGCTGCCTGGACTGCACCAACAACAATCCCGAGGATATAGCTGAGCAGCAGCGAGAGTCCAACCAGCCGAACGGTGGCAGGCCACGCCTCGGAGATCATCGACCCCACCGGCCGGCCGGTGGCAATGCTGGTGCCCCAGTCTCCCCGAGTGAATCGAGCGAGCCAGCTGGCGTACTGCTGGGGCAGAGGCTGGTCCAGCCCGAGGCTTCTCCGCTGAGCAGCCAACTGCTCTTCAGATGCTGTGGGTCCAACGAGGAGGAGAGCGGGATCGCCCGGGGCAAGGCGGATGAGAAAAAACATGAGGGTGACCACGCCCAGAACCACGGCAAGGCCGGTGAAGGCTCGGCGCAGCAGTGCTTTCACCATGGTTCAATGTAGACAGTGTTGCCGCTAAAATACGCCGTGCTCGGGCGCCACTTCTCCGTTCCTCTCCTGACTGTCGGTATCGTCGCATGCGGCTCGAGCGCGGAGCGCCGAGGGGCAACCGTGCTGTTTGCCTCGGGCGCCGATCTGCAAAGCATCAACCCACTGCTCACGGTCCATCCGCTTGCCCGGCAGGTTCAGCGTTACGTGCTGCTCACCACGTTGGCCCGATACGACAGCAGCATGACGCCGCAGCCCTACCTGGCTAGGTCCTGGCGCTGGTCGCAGGATCGTCGCACACTCGCTCTCGACCTTGAGACCGCTGTGCGCTGGCATGATGGTCGTCCCACCACGGCTCGGGATGTGGCCTGGACGCTCAACGCCGCGCGCGATCCTGCCACCGGCTATCCCCGGCAGAACGAGATGGCGGCTTTCGACACCGTAATAGCCCCGGACGACTCGAGTGTCGTCGTGCGCTTTCGAGAAGCCCAGCGCAACTTCCCGGATCTGCTGACGGATCTCGCCATCTTGCCGGCACACCTCTTCTCGGGAGTAAAACCGGCCGACCTGCGGCAGGCCGGCTGGAACCGCTCCCCGGTTGGAAACGGTCCGTTCCGGTTCGT
>DATFQK010000112.1:0-2950 GCA_035264345.1 Gemmatimonadales bacterium
GTGGGCAGGACGCCACCCGATGGCGGGCGGAGAGCTGGTCCGGCTTGGGTCTCTGATGGTAAGTCTGCGGCAGCAACGCACTTGCTTGCGGCAGTTCAGGGGCATACGACGTGCCACTCAAGCGGTACTTATGAGCGAGACACCGGATCTCTCCGCCGCCGAAGATCCGCTCGCATCCAGCGGGAGCGAGCCGCTCGTCCCCATTCTGCGAGTGGACGACGAGCAGGTCGACCAGGTTGCGCTCGCCACTTGGCACGAGGCCCTATCCGACACCGTCGGCGTAGAGGTTCCCCACGACCTCATGGGGCTTTGGCTTTATCCCTCCCATGGTGGGGCGGTACTGCTCGGCCCGGCCGAGCTGGCGGAAGATGATCTGACAATCCCGCTTCCCTCACCTCACCTCAAGCCGGAAGAGCTCAGTCAGCTGGAGCAGGTCGTGTCGCAGGCTGGCTATGGGTCGGTCGCCTGTCTGCCGGTGAGATTCGGGAAACGGGATGTGGCCTTGCTGCTGGCGGCCGACCTCCGGGCCGGGTTGTACGGCTCAGTCGAACGGGTAGTTCTTCAGTGCGTTACCCAGCGGATCGCGCCCATGCTCGGCCGCATCGCCCGGCAGTGGAAGGCAGCCGAGGGATCGCCATCTCGCCAGCAGGAGCGCATCGCGGGGTTGCTCGAGGCCATCGCAGAGGCCAACCGCTCCAGTGCCACTCCACAGCGGTTCCTGGCCGCGGTGTCCCGGGGACTCGCGCCATTACTGCCCCATGAGCATATCGAGCTGCTGGTGTCGGATTCCGCAGGCGAACGGTATTTCCGGCTGGGTGAGCATCCCGGCGGACCCGTATGGCAGGATCCATCCTTGATCATTAGTCGAGATCACCTGGACATGGGCGGGATCTTTGGATTGGGCAACAGTCTTCTGGTGGGCGACGCCTATGGGGACGCCCGCTGGCCCAGAGGATTTCTCACCGCGAGCGAGCCGGCCGGAGCGGACATCCGTGCGTTGGTGGGAGCCCGCCTGGATCTGCGGACGAAAGTTCCGGCCTATCTTGTTTTGGGCAGCATTGGGCCCGAGTTCTACGGGGACGAAGATGCCGAGCTGCTCGTGCTTCTGGCTGGATTGATCGCTCCCCTGATCAGCGGGTTTCTGGTTACAGAGGAAGCTCCGGCGCCGGTTCTCAAGCCGGTCGAAACCCACCCTCATGCAGAGCTGCTCTTTCGGATAGCCGGTCTGCTGGCCACCACCTCCGATCCGGCAGTCGCGACGGAGCTGATCGCCTCCGAGTCGCGCGCCGCGGTGCCCTACGACAGGCTCACCTTTGCTCTACGGATGACTCAGACGGACCGGGTGATCATGCTGGAGCCGGGCGAGAAGCGCACCCTCTCACATCTTCCGCTCGTCTCGGTCGCCGGCACTCCCTTGGCCCGGACCCTCAACGGCGATCTGCCCTGCGGTTTTGCCCAGAATGGGAACGAGACCCGGCTCATCGTCCCACTCAGAGTGGCAGGTCGAGTGCATGGAGCCCTGATCTTCAGCTCCGAGAGGCCAGGTGCCCTCACCGAGCATCACGTGGTGGTCGCTCAGCATCTGGCCGATATCATCGCGGCGCACCTCGAGCTGCTTCGCCGCGGCGCAATGCTGCCGCATCCCACCGTGTCGCGCTGGCGCTCCGACCGAAAGACCGATACGTCATCCCGAGCGTAGCGAGGGATCGGCCGGCTTACGTTCGGGCTCCCATCTCAACCGGACCTTTGAGCGATCCCTCGCTACGCTCGGGATGACTCACCGCGACAATTCTCCTCAGCAGGTACGCCGCGAGAAGAACCAAGCCGAACATGCAGACGATCACCGGGCCGGTGGGCAGATCATAGTGGAAAGAGACCCACAGCCCGAGCGCAGAGGCCAGCGCGCCGCTCAGCCACGAGATCAGGGCCAGGGTTCCCTGGCGCCGGGTGAACTGAAACGCGACGGCTGCAGGGACCACCAGGAAGGAAAACACCAGCAGCACTCCCGCGATGGGAACCGAGAAGGTGATCACGATCCCGAAGGTGAGGTAGAACAGAAAGTCCCACCAGCGGATTTTCCAGCCGAGACCCAACGCCGTTTCCGGACTGAATGAGATGGTGAGAAACCGCCTCCGCAGCGCCCAGTGCACCAGTCCCACCAGGGCGTAAATGCCCGCCAGACGGAGAATGACAGGCCAGGTGACCCAGAGCAGGCTGCCGACCAGGATGTCTTTGATAGCCTCGCCTCCGCGGGGAGTGCGGTCGGCTACCAGAATCGCGGCGGCGGATGCCATCACATACACGATCCCGATGATCGCCTCCTGGGGCACGGCCCCTCTTTCCGAAGTGCGGGTCAGGGCGAACGTGGCCGCGCCCAGGGTGGTGAATCCAAGGGCATAGATGAAGGCGGTATACGAATCGGGCTGGCTCCCGGCCAGAATGGCGACGGCGGACCCCAGGGCCGCCATCTGCGCCAGAGAGAGATCGACAAAAATCACTTCCCGGGCAATCACGTGCAGCCCGAGATACGAGTGAATGGCCACGATGACGAGACACGCCACCAGCGGCGGAAGAAAGAGGCTCAGGTCCATTATTTGGCTCCGGCGGTGAGCGCCACGTCGTTGAACCCGAGAGCCAGATTACTGACCCAGGTGTTCATCAGGTCGAAGTAGGTGTTCACCCCCGGCGCCCCCTGGGTGTTCTCCGGCACGATCACCGCCTTGGCGCCGGTGCGCTCGGCTACCTGCTGGGTCTGCTTCCGGTCGAAGTAGTTCGAGGCAAAGAGCACGGGAATTTTCCGGTCTCGCATCAACTGAATGACTTGCTGTACGTGGCCTGGTGTCGGCGGGATACCGGGCTTGGCCTCGATGTAGGTAACGCACTCGATGTCATATCGCCGGCCGAAATAGGCCCACTCCTTATGGTAGCAGGCCATCTGCTTGCCCCGGAA
>DATFQK010000113.1:0-3568 GCA_035264345.1 Gemmatimonadales bacterium
GACACGGCCTGTCAGGTATGTGGATCTGGATGAAGATCGATCCCGCGGCCAAGACGCCGAGTTTCGGGGCTACGAAGAAGTAGGGCAACTGTCATCCTGAGAGAGTGCAGCGACCGAAGGATCTACCCGATAGTCCCGGAACCGATTGGTAGATCCTTCGCTTTGCTCAGGATGACATGCGCAGAACTCCTGTCTCCTGCAGTGTGACACTTTCCACCCCCAGCGCCTTCTTCAGAAACCCCCCGGTGTAACTCCGCTCCACCGCCGCTACGTCTTCGGGCGTCCCGGCAGCCACCACTTCCCCGCCCCGCTCACCCCCCTCAGGACCCAGGTCGATGATCCAGTCGGCTGTCTTGATCACATCGAGGTTGTGCTCGATCACGACCACGCTGTTGCCCTTGCCGACCAGACGGTGCAGCACATCCAGCAGCAGTCGGACATCCTCGAAGTGCAGGCCGGTGGTGGGCTCATCCAGGATATACAGCGTTCGGCCGGTGTCTCGCTTGGCCAGCTCGGTGGCCAGCTTCACCCGTTGCGCCTCGCCGCCGGACAGTGTGGTCGCGGCCTGGCCCAAATGGATGTAGCCCAGGCCGACGTCATTCAGCAGCTCCAGCTTTTCGGCGATGCGCCGCTGGCTGCTAAAGAAGTCGAGCGCGTCTTCTACCGTGAGATCGAGTACGTCGGCAATGCTCCGGCCCTTGTACCGCACCTCCAGAGTTTCCCGATTGTACCGCCGTCCCTTGCACACTTCGCAGGGGACGTAGACGTCGGGCAGGAAGTGCATTTCGATCTTGACCAGGCCGTCGCCCTGACAGGCCTCGCAGCGGCCACCCTTCACGTTGAAAGAGAAGCGGCCCGGTCCGTATCCCCGCATCTTGGCATCGGGCAGCTGAGTGAACAGCTCGCGGATGGGTGTGAAGAGTCCGGTATACGTGGCCGGATTGGATCGCGGCGTCCTCCCGATGGGACTCTGATCGATGTCGATCACCTTATCGATCAGATCCAGTCCCTCGATCCTCGAATGAGAACCGGGAACGACTTTGGCTCGATAAAAGTGACGCGCCAGTGCCTGGTACAGAATATCGGTGACCAGGGTGGACTTCCCCGAGCCCGAGACGCCGGTGACCGCGACGAACAGTCCGAGCGGAATGTCGACCGTGAGATTCTTCAGGTTGTTGGCCCGGGCTCCTACGATGCGGAGACGATGCTGGGCCGGCGCCTCTCGCCGGCCAGGCGGGACCGGAATCCTGAGCTCGTCGCGGAGATACCTGCCGGTCAGCGAGTCAGGATGGCTGCGGATATCTTCAACACTGCCTTCGGCCACCACCTCGCCGCCGAACCGGCCGGCTCGGGGCCCCAGATCGATCACGTGGTCCGCCGACTGGATGGTGTCCTCGTCGTGTTCCACCACGATCACCGTATTGCCCAGATCTCTCAGTCCTTTCAGCGTGTCCAGCAGCCGTTCATTATCCCGCTGGTGAAGCCCGATGCTCGGCTCATCGAGGATGTAGAGCACGCCCACCAGCCGAGAGCCGATCTGGGTGGCCAGCCTGATTCGCTGGGTCTCGCCGCCGGAGAGCGATGTGGCGCC
Organism: Gemmatimonadales bacterium; assembly: GCA_035264345.1. Classification (GTDB taxonomy): domain Bacteria; phylum Gemmatimonadota; class Gemmatimonadetes; order Gemmatimonadales; family GWC2-71-9; genus CAVVWJ01. The sequence goes on from DATFQK010000113.1 coordinate 1,592, forward strand.
ACGGCCGAGGGTCAGGTAATCGAGACCCACGTCGCGGAGAAAGCGGAGACGATCGATCACTTCCTTGAGGATCGGTCCTGCGATGTCGGGATCCAGCCCTCCCCGGCCATTGCCGGAGCCGCCCGCACCGCCGCGCAGCGGGATGCTTTCGAAGAATTCGATGGCGCGCTGGATCGGCAGGTCCACCACGTCGCCGATGCTGGTGCCGTGCACCAGCACTGCGAGGCTCTCGGGCCGCAGCCGCTTCCCCTTGCAAGTCTGGCAGGGCTGCTCGGTCATGAACTCCTCGAGGGTTGCCCGAACGCTGTCGCTGGTCGACTCGCGATAGCGCCGCTCGATGTTCCGGAGCACGCCCTCCCACTCGCTCTCGTATTCACCCCGTCCCCGACCACCGTCGGTCTGGAACTTGAATTGACCTGGCGCCCCATGAAGCAGCGCATGACGGGCCGCCTCGCTATGCTCGCCCCACGATGCGTTCAGTTCAAACTTGAACGCCTTGGCCAGAGTGGGCAGCACGATCTTCCGCAGGTAGCCGCTGGGCTCGCCCCAGGGCAGGATGACGCCTTCCAGAATGGAAATGCTGGGGTCGCCCAGCACCAGCTCCGCATTCACCTCGCGCCGGGTGCCGACGCCGTGACAGTCGGGACAGGCGCCAAAAGGAGAGTTGAAGGAGAACTGTCGCGGCTCCAGCTCGGGGAGCGAGAGGCCGCAGACAGGGCAGGCAAAGCGTTCGGAGAAGACGACGGACAGGCCGGACCGACTGACCGCCTGACTCTCGTACCTCACGACTTCCACCACGCCATCCGCTGTCTTCAACGCGGTCTCGATCGAGTCGTTCAGTCGAGACCGATCGCCGGGCCGTACGACGAGGCGGTCCACGACGACCGCGATATCATGGTTCTGCCGCCGGTTCAACGCCGGTACCGACCCCAGGTCGTAGATCTGTCCATCGACCCGAACCCGGACGAAGCCGCGCTTGCGGACGTCCTCCAGCATGTCGCGGAACTCGCCTTTGCGGCCTCGCACCAGTGGTGCCAGGACCTCGATCCGGCTTTCCTCCGGCCAGCTCAATACCGTGTCGGTGATTTGGGCGGCGCTCTGCCGGGTGACTGGCGTACCGTCATTGGGACAGTGGGGAACTCCAACTCGGGCCCAGAGCAGCCGCAGATAATCGTAGATCTCCGTCACGGTGCCGACGGTAGACCGCGGATTCTGCCCGGTGGTCTTCTGCTCGATGGAGATTGCGGGGGAAAGCCCTTCGATCGCATCGACATCGGGCTTTTCCATGAGTCCCAGGAACTGCCTTGCGTATGCCGATAGCGACTCGACGTACCGTCGCTGTCCCTCGGCATAGATCGTGTCGAAGGCGAGCGACGATTTCCCCGAGCCCGAGAGTCCGGTGATGACGGTGAGACGATTGCGGGGAATCGCAACAGAGATGTTTTTGAGGTTGTGTTCGCGGGCCCCACGCACAACCAGATATTCCTGAGCCATAGCCCCGAAAGCTATCCGAAGGCGAAGCGCGGGGTCAATGGAAGGGAGTTACCAGTCGTCAGTCCCCAGTCGCCCAGTCGCCAGTCCTCAGTCACTAGTCGGCAGTTGCGCCGGGTAGCATTGGTCTGAACCACACGTCTGTCGACTGCGGACTGGCGGCTGACGACTGGTAACTCACGACTCACCCATCTACCATTGAGCATCCAAAGCTTGAATGGTGGCAAATAACGACATGCACCCCGCCAGCGTGGAAAACGGAACCGCCGCCTCCGCTCCCTTGCGGGATCTGAGTCTGGCGGAGCAGCGCTTCCAGCATGCCAATGAGCTAGCCTCAGGCTCCTTTCCCGGACAGGCAATCCGGCCCTATCGAGAGCTGCTCGAGCTGGAGCCCGCCCACGTCGAAGGGCGACTGCATTTCGCCCGACTTCTGGACCGGTTGGAGGAGGCCAACGAGGCGGTGGACGTGCTGTCGGAGGGGTTGAG
>DATFQK010000114.1:0-3679 GCA_035264345.1 Gemmatimonadales bacterium
GAGGGACTGGCCCGGGTTGGTGCCGCGACGAACGCGCGGGTAGTGGTGGAGAAGCCGTTCGGCCGCGACCTCGGCTCGGCCCAGTCGCTCAACGCCACGCTGCACCAGTTCTTCGCCGAGCCCGCCATCTTCCGCATCGACCACTATCTCGGGAAGGAGCCGGTACAAAACCTCCTGTACTACCGGTTCGCCAACAGCTTCCTGGAGCCGATCTGGAACCGCAACTACGTCGAGCGGGTCCAGATCACCATGGCGGAGACGTTCGGCGTACAAGGACGGGGGAAGTTCTACGAAGAGGCCGGCGCGACCCGCGACGTGGTGCAGAACCACCTGCTCGAGGTAGCGAGTCTCCTCGCGATGGAGGCACCTTCCGCCAGGGGCCACGAGGCAGTACGAGACGAAAAGACCCAGGCGTTCCGCTCCATGCTTCCCCTCAAGCCCTCCGACGTGGTGCGGGGACAGTTTCGCGGCTACCGCAACGAGGAAGGAGTTGCGCCCGACTCCAATGTGGAGACCTTTGCAGCGGTGCGGCTGCGGATCGATTCCTGGCGTTGGGCCGGGGTGCCGTTCTACATCCGGGCGGGGAAGTGCCTGCCGGTGACGGCGACCGAGGTGCTGGTCGAGCTGAAGCGGCCGCCAGTGGCACTCTTTCCCGACTGTGCCGCGGCCCCGCCCAACCGGTTTCGCTTCCGGCTCAGTCCTCACGTGGTGCTCTCGCTCGGGGCCCGAGCCAAGCTTCCGGGCGAGAGACTGCAGGGTGAAGACGTCGAGCTCATCGCCTGCCACGACCAGAAGGACGAGATGGGTCCCTACGAGCGGCTGCTGGGCGACGCGATGCGGGGAGACCAGATGCTCTTTGCCCGGCAAGACTCGGTGGAGGAGGCGTGGCGGGTGGTGGAGCCGGTACTGGGCAACGCGACCCCGCTCCACCAGTACGATAGCGGCACCTGGGGGCCGGCCCAGGCGGATCGTCTAATTAGCGACGGCGGGTGGTTCAACCCGGCGCAGGATTGGGCATGCGGGTGATACGTGAGGAACGTCGGATCGTGAGGAACGTCGGAACGTGCGCTAACGTACCCCCCGTTCCGCCTCCCCTCGTGCTGACGCGCCCCTCCCGAACATTCCCCTGTGCCGGGTGCAAACCGCATATGACCATCATGCCCTTGTTATGGTAAAAGTCGTATGAGCGACTGGCGATGGGGTCCGCAGGGCGCGTTAGCACGAGGGGAGGAGACCGGGGCTACGTGCCGCCAGGGTTGCAAGAGTCCCCGCGGGCCCGGGGCTCCGACCGACGAGTGCTACAGCGCCCGGAGGATCCCACGCCAGTCGCTAAATCGCCAAGCTCGTTGACCAAATGCTGCACAATCGAGGTCAAGCACTCATGACAAGTTCTATCCAACGACTCCGCGATCTCGGCCAGAGCCTCTGGCTCGACAACATGACCCGCGAGATGCTGCAGAAGGGGATCCTTCGGAAATACATCGAGGAGCTCTCGGTCACTGGGCTCACCTCCAATCCGACCATCTACGACCACGCCATCGGAAGCGGTAGTTGGTACGACCACGACATCCAGGCCAAGAGCTCGGTCGGTCTCACCGGTGAGGAGCTGTTCTTCGATCTGGCTCGGGACGATCTCACCCGCGCCGCCGATCTCTTCCGACCGGTTCACCAGTCGACCAACCATCTCGATGGCTGGGTGTCGCTCGAGGTCTCGCCCATTCTGGCTCAGGACACCAAGCGGACGCTGGAGCAGGTCAAGTCGCTCCACCGGCAGCTCGAGCGACCGAACATGTTCATCAAGATTCCGGGAACGCCGGAGGGCCTCCCCGCCATCGAAGAAGCGATCTTCAAAGGCATTCCCATCAACGTCACCCTGCTGTTCTCGCGGGAGCAGTACGTCGCTGCGGCGGAGGCCTACCAGCGCGGCATCGAGCGCCGGATCGAGAAGGGGCTCGACCCCGATGTAGTCTCGGTCGCTTCGGTGTTCATCAGCCGGTGGGACAAGGCGGTGCAGGGCCGGATCCCGGCCGAGCTGCGGAACCGGCTGGGCATCGCGATCGCCGGCCGCACGTACAAGGCATACCGCGAGCTGCTCGACTCCCGCCATTCCGAGTGCCTTGCCGCCGCGGGCGCCCGGCACCAGCGGCTGCTCTGGGCCAGCACTGGCACCAAGGACCCGCAGGCCTCCGACGTTCTTTACATCGAGGCCCTCGCAGCGCCCGATACGATCAACACCATGCCGGACGCCACCCTGCTCGCCTTCGCCGATCACGGTAAGATTGATCGCATGATGCCGGAGGACGGTGGCGAGGCCGAGTCGGTGATCACCGAGTTCGAGAGTGCCGGAATCGACGTGACTGCGCTGGCCGACCAGCTGCAGCGGGAGGGCGCGGCGGCATTCGTGAAGTCCTGGAACGCGCTGCTGGAGCGGATCGCTGCGAGGTCGGAAGCGTTGACGGCATGACGATCTCCGTGTTGAAGCAGTTGCGGAGCTCGAAAGTGCCGTCGTGAGCCAGCGGGACAGCTACAAGCAGGAGGCAGCGGAGCGGGCGGTGGAGCTGGTCCAGTCCGGCATGGTGGTGGGACTCGGTACCGGCGAGACCGCGACCTACGCCATCCGCCGCATTGGCGTCCTGCTCCGGGCCGGCACACTCGAGGACATCGAGGGAGTGCCGACCTCGCTCGCGACCGCGGCCGAGGCGGTGCGGGCGGGGATTCCACTGCTGGAGGAGTCGCGCGCGACCCCGGCAGACATCACTATCGACGGCGCCGACGAGATCGATCCGGCTTTGAACCTGATCAAGGGCCGAGGCGGCGCCTTCCTTCGCGAGAAGATCGTGGCTCAGACCAGCCGCCGGGTCGTGATCGTGGCCGACCAGAGCAAGCTCTCGCCGGTGCTGGGCACCCGAAGTCCGCTGCCGCTCGAGGTGGTGCCCTTCGGATCGCGCTACCAGGCGGAGTACCTCAAAGGCCTCATTCCCGGAGCACAGATCTCGTTCCGCATGGGGGCAGGCGCGACTCCCGTCCGCACCGATCAAGGGAATTTTATTCTCGATTGCGTCACCGGTCCGATCCAGCGACCCGAGGAGCTGGCGAGCCTACTGCAGGGCCGGGCCGGGGTGGTGGCCCATGGGCTCTTCCTGGCCCTCGCCACGGACGTAATCGTCGCCGGGCCCGCGGGCATCGAGCATCGTACTCGTCCATGATTCAGAGCTATTCCACGCCGGAAGCGCTGGCCGATGCTGTCGCCCGGCACATCGTAGACTGCGCCGCGGACGCGATCGCTGCCCGGGGGCGCTTCGTCATCGCGCTCAGCGGTGGATCCACTCCGAAGGCGGCCTACTCGCGACTCGCGGCTCGTGACACCCTGGCGACTGACGACTGGCGACTGATCCACATCCTGTGGGCCGACGAGCGCTGCGTCCCGCCGGACGATCCTCAAAGCAACTATCGCATGGCGAAGGAGGCACTGCTGGACCGGGTGCCGATTCCGCCGAATCACATCCACCGCATCAGGGGTGAGGATGAACCGGAGAGGGCGGCGTCAGAGTATGAGCGAACGCTTCGTTCCTTACTTGATTGTCACCCCGAGCGCAGCGCGAAGCCTGCCCCCTCGCCGGTTTGCTCGGGGCAAGCTCTGAGCGCAGCCGAAGGGCTCGGGATGACAGATTCATTAGAC
>DATFQK010000115.1:0-2516 GCA_035264345.1 Gemmatimonadales bacterium
GGGTGATCTTCATGGAGCAGAACTGGGGGCCGCACATGGAGCAGAAGTGGGCGACCTTGGCGCCCTCCGCGGGCAGCGTCTCGTCGTGGAAGGCGCGGGCGCGCTCGGGGTCCAGCGCGAGGTTGAACTGGTCCTCCCACCGGAACTCGAATCGCGCCCGGCTCAGCGCGTCGTCCCACTGTCGGGCTCGCGGATGGCCCTTGGCCAGGTCCGCCGCGTGGGCTGCGATCTTGTACGCGATCACGCCGGCCTTCACGTCCTCCCGGTTGGGGAGGCCGAGGTGCTCCTTGGGCGTGACGTAGCAGAGCATTGCGGTGCCGTACCAGCCGATCATGGCGGCGCCGATGGCGCTGGTGATGTGGTCGTAGCCCGGCGCGATGTCGGTGGTCAGCGGGCCCAGAGTGTAGAATGGCGCCTCGTCGCACCACTCGAGCTGCTTGTCCATGTTCTCCTTGATGAGATGCATGGGGATGTGACCCGGCCCCTCGTTCATGACCTGCACCTCGTGCTCCCAGGCAATCCGGTTGAGCTCGCCCTGGGTCCTCAGCTCGGCGAACTGGGCCTCATCGTTGGCGTCGGCGATGCTGCCCGGGCGCAGCCCGTCGCCCAGGGAGAAGGAGACATCGTACGCCGCCATGACCTCGCAGATTTCCCGGAAGCGGGTGTAGAGGAAGCTTTCCTGGTGATGCGCCAGGCACCACTTGGCCATGATGGAGCCGCCGCGGGACACGATGCCGGTCACCCGGTTGGCGGTGAGCGGGATGTAGCGCAGCAACACGCCGGCGTGCACCGTGAAGTAATCCACCCCCTGCTCCGCCTGCTCGACCAGGGTGTCACGGTAGACCTCCCAGGTCAGGTCCTCCGCCACGCCGCCTACCTTCTCCAGCGCCTGATAGATCGGCACGGTCCCGATGGGCACCGCCGAGTTCCGGATGATCCACTCCCGGGTCTCGTGGATGTTCTTGCCGGTGGAGAGATCCATCACCGTGTCGGCGCCCCAGAGGGTGGCCCACCTGAGCTTCTCGACTTCTTCCTCGATCGAGGAGGTGACCGCCGAGTTGCCGATGTTGGCGTTGATCTTCACCTGGAAGTTCCGGCCGATGATCATCGGTTCCAGCTCGGGGTGGTTGATGTTGGCGGGGATGATGGCTCGCCCCCGCGCAACCTCGCTGCGGACGAATTCGGCCGGGAGCCCCTCGCGGATGGCGATGAACTCCATCTCTTGGGTGACGTCTCCGCGGCGGGCGTAGTGCAGCTGAGTAACGGGGGCGGTGCCGCGCAGACGCGGGGCAGCGGAGCGGCGGGGCAGCGGGGCAGAACCGGCGCTGTCACCCCGAGCTTGCGACGGGGCCGGAATTCCGGGGCTTGTAGATCCGTTCAGCTTCGGTCCCCTCGCTTCGCTCGGGGTGACAGCGCGCGCAGAAATCCAGGCATGCCGGAGCGGCGGTAGCCCATTCCGGAGGTCGAACCCCTGCGGGCCGCTGGTGTCGTACACCCGGAGCGGCGGCTCGCCCCCGGAGAGCGCGATCTCCCGCATCGGGACGCGAATCCCCTGCTTGCCCTCGACGTACACCTTTGTCGAGTTGGGAAATGCCTCGCCGTAGTCGCCAGTCGGGCGGTCAGCCGGTCGGCAGGTCTTCCGCGGCCTTTTACCAGCAGGTCGAGCAGGTTTGGTGGGGGATGCCATCGCGCTCACTCCGTAAATGTCGGGAGTGAGCGCAACGCGAAGGAGTCGCGGGGCGCCGCACTCCCTTCGCCGGTATCAGCCGGATCAGGTTCCAAGGGTAACCTCTCAATCGGCGCAGCCGGATTGAGAGGTTATCCCGAGCGAAGCGAGGGATCTCTCAGCCGGGCGCGCACGATGCCCCTGGCGGCAAATGAACCTTACTGCCTCTAAGCCCGTCGGGTCAAACCCTTGACTCCTCACTTTGCGCTTGGGTTCGGGTCTCGACGGGCTGGATCCCTCACTGCGTTCGGGATGAGGTGGATGATACCAGCTTGAGCTTCTCGATCTCGGCGATCTCCCGGGGCGCCCGGGACAGCCACTCCACCCCGTTCGGCGTGACCAGATAATCGTCCTCGATCCGGACCCCGATGTTGTTGTACCGCTCCACCGTCTTCCGCACCTTCCCGACGAATGTCCGGTTCTTCGGCGTGTCCGGCAGCATATCGAGCAGCTTGGTGCTGATGTACACCCCGGGCTCGATGGTGAACACCTGTCCCGCCTCGAAGGTCGCGCCGCGGCCGTAGTGCGGGGGATCATGCACCTCGAGCCCGATGCCGTGGCCCAGGCCGTGGGCCATGTAGAGAAACGCCTGCTTGCAGGCGACGGCGTTCGACTGGCACATGGAAGCCCAGGGCGGGTCGAAGGTGGCCTCGGGCGATTCGATCAGTCCCAGCTTGGCCAGCCCTCTGGCTTCCACCGCCCGCGCCGTATCGCTCCACGCCTTGGCGGAGGCTCCGGGCTTCGCGACCTTCTCCGCTGCCGCCTGAGCATCGCGGACCAGTTGATAGAT
>DATFQK010000116.1:0-2159 GCA_035264345.1 Gemmatimonadales bacterium
TCCGTCCCGTTTGACCCGCAACACCGCGATATCAGTGACCGGGTCTTCGCCCAGCACGGTAGCCGCTAGGTCGCTGCCGTCGGGGAGGGTGACCATCACCCGCTCGGCACTGGCCACGACGTGTTGATTGGTCACGATGATACCGCTCGGCCGGAGGATGAAACCGGTACCGTAGCCCTGGACGACGCGAGCCCCCTCCGGGACGAAGAAGAAATCCCAGGGCGACCGAGGCGTCACTTGCTGGCGTGACGTGACGTTGATCGAGACGACCGATCGGGAGACCCGATCTGCGGCCGTGACCAGCGCGGTCCGGCGAGAGACATCGATGGCGTTTTGAGCCGAAGCCACTCGAGACGATGCCTGGGCCCCTGCCGTGGCCACCCTGAGCTCCCGCTTGGGAGCATCACGGCATCCGATGCAGGCGACCCCCGCCGCGAGCAGAAGGCTAGCTGAGCGGCGCAGCGGCATGAGCTGCCTCGACTGGAGACTCGAACAACTCTGGCGGATATGTCACGGCGGTGAAATAGAGCCCCTGCGGCGGAGCCGGAGGGCTGGTCTCGCTGTTATCCTGCCGCACCAGCAGCGTATCTATGTCGTCCATCGGGCGCCGGCCCAATCCGACATCTACCATGGTGCCTACCAGCATCCGGACCATGTGATGGAGGAAGCGGTCTGCCTCCACGTGATAACTCACGCCCCGCTCGTCAGGCCGGTGTTCCCAGCGGGAGAGCAACAGCCGGCAACGGTGGTGCGGCTTATCGCCCTTGGCGGCAAAGGCCTTGAAGTCGTGCTCGCCCCGGAGCCGCTCAGCCGAGGACTGGAGCAGGGCAAAATCCAGCGGACGTTTCAGCGCCCACTCGAAGCGGCGGCGAAAGGGTGAAGCCGAGGCATCATCGGTGCCGATGTCGTAGCGGTAGCGCCGGGATACGGCCGACTTTCTAGCGTGGAATCCTGCCGCCATGGGATGCACGGATGCCGCCCAGCAGTCACCGGGAAGCAAGGCGTTCAGCGCGCGATGAAGGGATTCTTCGGTCCAGCCGGGCGGAGCGGCAAAGCTGACACCCTGACCCACCGAGTGGACACCGGCATCGGTGCGGCCGGCGGCATGGACTGCCACGTGACGACCGAAGATGCGTTCGAGGACCCGCTCGAGTTCAGCTTGAACCGAACGGCCGGCCGGCTGACGTTGCCATCCGACAAAGCCGGTGCCGTCGTAGTGAAGCGTGGCGAGGAAGGTCCGGCTCACGGCCGGAATTTAGCCGAGCCCCAAACTCGGAGCAAGGCTGCAACTGCTTGTCAGAATTGACAAAAGGCCGCTTCGGCGGATACACTTTCCCTCCTTCGCCTCGCCCCATGAGACCCCAACCCGGCCCCTACAGGTCACTCGGTGACAGAGGACTCCGCCCTCCGGTCTGCTGTGCAGAAGCTGTCCCAGCGACTCTCCCTGGAACGGGAAGAGGCGGGGGCGGCCTTCGATGCGCTGATGGAAGGCCGGTTTTCTCCCGCCCATGCGGCCGCACTGCTGATCGGCCTCCGAATCAAAGGCGAGACAGCCCAGGAGGTGGCGGGTGCAGCTCAGGCTTTGAGACGGGCCATGCTCCAGGCCGACTTGGCTGAGCGGGATACCCTGGTAGATACCTGCGGAACGGGTGGGGGCCGGATCGGCACGTTCAACATCTCGACCGCTGCGGCTTTTATTGTCGCCGGGGCCGGCATTCCCGTCGCCAAACATGGCAACCGGAGCTACACCTCCCGCTGTGGATCTGCGGATGTCCTGGAGGCCTTGGGCATCGACATTGTAATGGATACTCGGGAGGCGGGGCGGGTGCTTCGCTCCAGCGGTGTGGTGTTCATGTATGCGCCGAGCTATCACCCCGCCATGCGTCATCTCGCGCCTGTGCGGAAGGAGCTCGGGGTCCCCACGATCATGAATCTTCTCGGCCCACTGGCGAATCCTGCCGGCGTAACTCGTCAGGTGGTGGGCGTCTCGGATGGCTCCCGGGCGCCGGTGCTAGCCCAGGCGCTGGTGGAGCTCGGCTCCAGGCACGCGCTGGTGCTGCACGCCGCCGTAGGAATGGACGAGATCAGTCCGTCCGGATGTACCTATGTCTGGGAGGTGGTGGAGGGGAGCACCCGAACCTGGGAGCTGAATCCTGCCC
>DATFQK010000117.1:0-8678 GCA_035264345.1 Gemmatimonadales bacterium
GAGGCCACTGTCACTTGCGGCAGGAGTCTTCCCGGTGGGACTGCATCACTCGATTCGAGCGCGGCCTGAAGCCAGCCTGGGTCATCGCCGTCGAGCCGGAGCAGCTCCTCCAGCTCGGCCGTCGCGACTGAACCGGAACAGCCGGTCACTCCTCGAGCCTCGCGGACCCGGGTGAGGCTCTCGGCTAGCCAGGCGTGCCGGCTGCCCCACTCCAGGGGGGAGACCAGTGCATCCACTGCGCGAACGACGGCTGCTAGATCGATGGGTACCATGGTAGGTGAGGTCACTCCTGCACTACGCGTCCAGTTCTGGCGGGTTTCCAGACCTCGGCAGGGGCCCCAGCAGCAGGCTGAGGGCATGAAACCAGGCTCCGGCGGCGCGAAATCATGGGACGAACGTCCCCTGCGCCGGCCGGTACCGGTAGCCAGCTTCATCCGTCCACGATGCACAAAACGAGATGACGATCCGCTCTCCGTCAGGAGGTTCCATGAACGCTTCACTCGCCAGCCGCGTTACGGCGGCCTTGGTGCTGTTTGCAACCGCCGGCCTGCCGAGTGCAGCGGCCGCTCAGTACCGGCTACCGACCATTGTGAGCTCGGTCAAGGCGGACAGCCTGCATGAGGTCGCGACCAAGCTGGTGGCCGATGGCCGCTGGCGCGACGCGGCCCGGGTGTATCGCAGATCGGCCGAGTTCCGGGCGATGGAGGATTCCATCGGGTTCCAGTGCCTGACCAGCGCCGCGGCCCTGGCCTATGCGGCCGGCGACCGTTCGGCAGCCCGGAACGACATGGCGCATGCGGCCGAGCGGGCGCTCGCGCGGGGCGATCTCCGGGCAGCGGCGCTCTCGTATCTCGATGCGGCCTGGATTGCGCAGGAGCAGCAGAAGCCGAATCAGGTGTGGGAGCTGGGCCACCGGGCCGAGATTCTGGCGGCATCGCCGCTGCTCAGCCAGTCGGATCGCGGCGCGATTCTCCAGCGGATCGAGCGGGCGCCGGGGGCGGGGCAGCAGCTGGTGATTGGTAAGTAGGCGGGTGGAACGGCGGAACGACGGAACGACGGTTGGTGACAGGCGAAAGGGGTCGAAACTCTGTATCGAGTCTCGGCCCCTTCGCTTCGCTCAGGGTGACACGCTCTGTCCTTCAATCCTTCCGTCGTTCAAACGTTCCGACGTTCCGCCGTTCCGTCGTTCCCTCTACTTGTGCTTCTCGGGATCCTGGCCGTAGTGATGGCCGTTGTTCCCCTTGGAGTCCTTGTCGTCGTCCTTCCGCTTATCGTCGTCTTTCCGCTTGTCGTCCCCCTCCCGCGGGTCATCATCCCGACGCCGGTCGTCATCCCTCCACCGGTCGCGGTCCCGGCGGTCGTCGTCGTCCCGCCACTTATCATCACGGCCCCAGTGGCGGCTGCGGTCCCGTTTCCACTGGTCCTGGTCGATGTAGTAGCGGCCACCCTGCTCGTACACCACCACCCTCTGGAGCGCCCGGCGATCGAACGGCCGGCGATAGAAGCGGCTACCGTCGTAGTACACCGTGATCACCCGGTACTTGGGGTACTTCCACCAGCCGTAACGGCGGCCATGGACCTGCTCGATTACGATGACTTCACGCTGGGGGATGATGATCGTCCTCGTCGTCGTGCGACGGGGCTCCGCAGGAGCGGGCTGAACGCCCCCGGCCCGCTGGAGAATGGTCTGAGCTCGTACCGGCGCTGCGAGCGCGATCAGCACGCCCGCGATCCACGCCACTCCACTGATGCGCTGCATGACGGCCTCCGGGAAGTGGGAAGTGGCCGTCTACTACGCGAAGGCTATGCCACTGCGTAAGCGCTTAGATCACAACGGTGCAAGAAGATGCACGGGGGGAGATGGGCCAGTGACGCCCCTCACTGTGACCGGTGGATTCGAGGGGCACCTTCAGGCACTTCACACTGAGGGATACGAGTACTGGAGGTCAGGCATCATGAGACATGAGACTGAGGAGAAGGTCGTCGTCGCCGAGGCGGGGGCTGAGGCGCCGGTTCCGAAGCAGATGACCGGCGCCACCATGCGGGGTGCGGTTCTACACGGTCCGGGCGATGTGCGGTTCGAGGAGGTTCCCACTCCGACGATCATCGAGCCGTCTGACGCCGTCATCCGGATCTCTGCTGCCTGCGTGTGCGGGTCCGACCTCTGGCCCTACCGCGGCATGAATCCGATCGACCGACCAACCCCGATGGGCCACGAGTACTGTGGCATCGTGGAGGAGGTCGGCCGGGACGTGCGCACGGTCAAACCGGGGCAGTTTGTGATCGGATCCTTCTTCGCCTCGGACAATACCTGCGTCATCTGCCGGGACGGGTATCAGACGTCCTGTCTCCATAGAGAGTTCGTGGTCGGGGCGCAGGCCCCCCGGCTCCGGGTCCCCTTGGCCGACGGTACGCTGGTGGCCACCTCGGAGCTCCCCTCCGACGACCTGATTCCGAGTCTCCTGACCGCTTCGGACGTCCTGGGCACCGGCTGGTTCGCCGCCGACGCCGCGAAGGTGAAGCCGGGCGCCACGGTCGCCATCGTCGGAGACGGCGCGGTGGGCCTGCTCGGCGTGCTCTCCGCCAAGGTGATGGGAGCTGAGCGGATCATCGCGATGAGTCGCCACCCGTCGCGGCAGCAGCTTGCCCGCGAGTTCGGCGCTACCGACATCGTGACCGAGCGGGGGAACGAGGGCGTGGCCCGGATCAAGGACCTGACCGACGGGATCGGGGCCGACTCCGTGTTGGAGTGTGTCGGCACCCAGGAGGCCATGAGGCAGGCAATCGACTCCACCCGACCCGGCGGGTACCTGAGCTACGTCGGCGTCCCGCACGGGGTGACACTCGACGGGCAGGACCTCTTCTTCCGCCACGTCCACCTGCACGGCGGTCCCGCCCCCGTGCGCCGCTACCTGCCCGAGCTGATCGATCTGATCTGGAATGAGACGATCGATCCGGGAAAGGTCTTCGACCTGGCCCTGCCGCTCGATCAGGTGGCGGAGGGTTACCGGGCGATGGACCAGCGCCGCGCGATCAAGGCGCTCCTGCTACCCTGATCGGCAGATTGCGACCGATGCACGATCGCCGAGCTCGCATGTCATCCTGAGCGAAGCGAAGGAGCCGGAACTCAAGGCTTTGACGACAGCCTCGGGTCTGGCCCCTTCGCTCCGCTCAGAGCCTGCCCTGAGGAGCGTCAGCGACGAAGGGGTGACAACGGCTGTCCGTCCTTACCGCCTTGCAACGAGCCGCAGCTCCGGATCTGCATTGGCCCAGCGAGTCACCGCCTGGTCGTACGCGGCCTGCTCAGCCTCACGATCACCCTGCCGGGCAAAGATCTCTGCCCGGCGGAGCTGCGCCGGCGCCGCATAGGCCAATTCGAATGGCGACCGTTCGGCTATCGATCCGTACCACCCCAGAGCCTCCGCGTCCCGACCAGTCTCGTGCAGCAGCTCAGCCCGAAGAAACCGCTCATATGCCAGGGTCAAGAAGGGTGAGATCACCGTGGCCTGGTACCATAGCTCCGCCGAGGGACGCCCCAGGACGGCCAACGCCTCCAGCGCGCCGCGTTCGGCCCGGGTCAGGGACGCAGCCAGTCCTCTCCGGAGCGAGGTACGCGCAACGCTCGCCGGTCCCGAGGACTGGGACAGTTGACCCAGCGCCTCGTGCGCCTCCGATAAATCGCCGGCCCGCACCGCCAACAGCCCGAGGAGGAAGCTCCGGATTGCCGGGTGCAGACCGTTATGGACCGCGAGCGCGGGGAGCGCAGTGGGAGGTGTCTCCAATGCATTCCAGGACCGAAGCTCGCTCCGCACCTGGTCCAGCTCGTCCGGCTCGATCGGCAGGAACGGAAGCGCGGCGAAGAGCGCCTGAGTCTCCAGCCCCTGGGCGTAGTCCAGTGCCTGCGCCTCCATCGCCTCCTCTCTCCCAGCAACCCAACGTCCCTGTGACACTGCGAGATGGGCCAGACCGACATGGCACAGGGCACGCAGCTCGGGGGAGCGAGCCACCTCCAGCAGCGTCCGGGCAATCCGCTCCCCGCCCTCATGGTCGCCGGAATACAGCGCCACGTCGGCGAAGGTCAGGCCTACGGTGATGGCCCGAGCGTGGCGAACGGCGTCGAGAACTTGCCTGATCGCCTCCTCGTCACCAGCGCTGAAGGCGGCAACGGCGTCCAGCGCCAGCCACTGATCGCCATCCGGGCTCAGACTCCGCGCCCGGCGGGAGAGTTGAACCGCTTCGTCCCGGTGGCCCTCGATCGCGGCGATGCGCGTCAAGTGCACCAGCGCGCCGATGTGATCGGGCTCGTAGCCGAGCACCCGCTCGAAGGCCCCGCGCGACTCCGCCGCCGACCGGCCCCGGAGCGGATTACAGTGAAACAGCATGTCGCCCAGATGAAACCAAGCTTCAATGTCATCCGGATAGCTGGTAGTGATCGCGTTGTAGAGGGATTCGGCGTTACTGACCTCGCCCTGGATCCAGGCGCGCTGGGCATCGAGCAACAGCCGGTCATGTTCGGCGAGTCGGTCTCGAAGCGTGTATCCCCGCTCGATGATCTCCCGGGCAAAGTCGGGCAACGCGCACGCCGCCGCCGCGCCCGCCAGGTGATAGTATGCGAGGGCAAAGCCGGGATCGGCCCGTACCGCACGCTGCAGCAGCTCCATGGCATCGAAGAAGCGCCCGACCCGGAGGCAACGCTCCCCTTCGAGGTAGGCCTTGAGCGCGTCGAGTGATCCAGTCATGCGAAGGGCCAGACGGGCAGAGCGCATGGCCGGCCCGCTGCTCAAGCTTGCCAGGATCTCGCGAGCGACATGGTCGACGGCCTCGAAGAGCTCGGCTTCCGTGTGGCTCTGGGATTGCACCCTCGCCCGCAGTTCTCCGGCAACTCCGTACAGGGTAGCGTTGATCTGCAGCCGCCCGCCCGCCTCCAGGACTGTCCCCAACAGCAGAATGCCGGCACCCAGCTCCTGGGCAGTGCCGCGGGCCTGCTCCAGCTGAATCTCGCCAGACATCTCGCCATCCAGAGCAGCGAGCAAGGCGCGGGGATCCACCACCCGAAACTCCGCCACGCTGTCCAGTGTCGTGGTGAGGAGATGCACCATCCCCTCGGCCAGGTATTCGAGGCGGCTGGATCCCCGAAAGTGAAAGGGAAAAACGGCAAGCACTCGTGAGTCCGGCGTGATTGGCTCCCGGCTGGGATGGACCGGCGGCCGGTTGGGCGCGCCAGGCCGGGTACGGGTACGAATCGCCTCCACCAGCGCGCGGGTCTCGGCGGCAGGGTCGAGATCGTACTCCAGCGTGAGTCGGCGGGAAAACTCCTCGTAGACCCGAAGCGCGCCGGCGCGATCGCCGGTGCGATCCAGCACCTGCAGCAGGCGGCGGAGCGTATCCTCGTCATCCGGCGTGAGCTCGAAGCCGCGCCGGGCCCAGCTGCCGGCTTTCCTGGCGTCCCCGGTTTGTTCTGCCGCATCCGCCAGCTCCCAGGCCGCGACGGCCGCTCGATCCCTCAGCCGGGATCGTTCGCGGTCGAGCCAATCCTCAAATCCGGGTGCGCCGGAGAGATGGAACCCATCCAGCAAGTCGCCCCGATAGAACTCCAACGCCCGGGCGCGTTCCGATGTGTCGATCGCCTCGGCAAAACTTGTGGCATCGCACCAGAGTCCCTCTGCTGACACCGTGAGCTCGTCCTCGCCCCGTCCCACGATCACATCCCGTCCCAGGCCGGTGCGCAGGTAGTAAAGGGATCGTCGGAGCGCGGCCCGGGCATGTTCCTCGTCGAGCTCCGGCCAGAACATCGCCAACAGCGAATCCCGCCGGTGATGCCGGCGAGGCGAGGCCAGCGCCAGGTACGCCAGCAGTGCAAGACGCTTGGGCTGCTGCAGCACGGAACGGATCTCGTTGCCGTTCCCGTCCCGCAGGTCCAGCACGCCAAGAGTGCGAAGCTCGATCATGGTACGCTAGAGATACGGCTCCACGGCAGTGGGGGCAACTCACCGGAGGAACGGCCAGGGGACGGCTGGAGATACAGCGAGGTCACGGGTGGTCGGCATCGTGTCCCCTGTCCGAACGGCAGAGCCCGGTTAGATGGCCAACCGCCGTTCTCCACCGGAGGCCGTGCGATGAAGCCATCCTTCCGCGTTGCAGCACTGTGGCTGCTGCTTTCCGTCCCTCCACCGATCGCTGCCCAGCAGCTCTCGTCCTTCCGCCTCATCACCGCACCCGGAGAGTCCCTTCACGTGGTGAGAGCGGGCAGTGGCCAGCCGGTGGTCTTGCTGCCTGGGCTGTTCGGCTGCGCGTTCGGGTTCCGTCATCTGCTCGCCGTGCTGCCGTCCTTGGGCAACCGGGTGAGCGTAATCGAGCCGCTCGCGATCGGCAGCTCGTCGCGTCCGGAACACGCCAACTACTCCCTCACCGCTCAGGCCGACCGCATTGCCGTTGCGCTTCACCGGCTCGAGGGGCAGCCCGTCGTGCTGGTCGCCCACTCGGTGAGCGCCTCGATCGCTCTCAGACTGGCGATCCGGCATCCCGACCTGGTCCGCGCGGTCGTGCTGCTCGACGGCGGCCCCATGGAGACGGTTGCCACCAAGGGATTTCGCCAGGCGATGAGGTATGCGCCATGGGTGAAGTGGATGGGCGGCATGAAGCGGCTGCGGCCACACATAAGGAAGGATCTCATCGCTTCGTCTGCCGACTCGACCTGGCTGACCGAACGAGTCTTGCAGGCCTACACCGCAGGGGCAGCCGCCGATCTCGACGGAACCCTCAAGGCCTACCTCCGGATGGCCAGGGCGCGGGAGCCGGAGAAGCTCGCTCCGCGGCTGCAGGAGCTCAGCGTGCCGGTGCGACTGGTCGTGGGAGGGGCGCCGCACCGCGGCGGCATCTCGGCCGAGCAGATCGAGCTGCTCGCGGCTCGAGTGCCCCGATTCACGCTCGACAGCGCTCCCAATGCAGGGCACTACCTGTTCGAGGAAGCGCCCGAAGCCGTAGTAGCCGCCATCGGTCGGGTTCAGGGAGCGTCGCTCGCGGTGCAGCCGACGGTGAGCCGGCCATGACCACCTACGATGCCCTGGTCATCGGCAGCGGCTTCGGCGGAATGATGACCGCCCACACGCTGGTGCACGCCGGTCTTCGGGTGCTGATGCTGGAGCGGGGGGATTGGGTGGTGAGGAGCCCGCAAAGCTGGCAGGGAAACGAAGTCGGCCCCCTGAGCAAGCACTTCCACACCGAATCCCCCTATCAGGTCCACGATGAGTGGGGACGCTCGAACGCTGGGGCCTTCTTCTGCGTCGGCGGGCCGTCGGTGTTCTACGGCGGAGTCGCCCTGCGCTTCCGGGTGGAAGACTTCGAGAGCAACCCTGATCTCGAAGCCGGCTCCGGCGCGGCCTGGCCCTACAGCTACGCCGATCTGGAGCCCTACTACCTGCAGGCCGAGCGGATCATCGGCGTCTCCGGGCTGGCGGGAGCCGATCCGACCGAGCCGCCCCGCAGCGGAGGGTACGCCGAGACGCCTGCGGCTCTCGCGCCGGTGTCCGCCCGGATCGCACGGGCTGCGCGGGACCTTGGGTTTAATCCGTTTCCACTACCACTCGCCATCAATCACGGGGCTGCGCCGCAGCGGAACCGGTGCATCGGTTGCGGCACCTGCGACGGATTCGCCTGCGCGATCGGGGCCAAGAACGACCTCGCGACCAGTGTCTTGCCCGATTTGTTGGAGCGGGGGCTCGAGCTGCGACCCCGGACGGTCGTCCAGCGGATCCTGGTGGAACGCGGCCAGGTCACCGGGGTGGTGGCTCAGGATATCCGGAGCAAGGAGCGGAGTGTCTATCGGGCACGGCGGGTGGTGCTCGCCGCTGGTGCGCTTGCCTCTCCCCACCTCATCCTCGCCTCGGCGCTTCAGCGGCACAACCCAGGCGGTCATGTAGTTGGACGCTATCTGATGCGGCATCTCAACCGCGTCGTGTTCGGCCTCTTCTCCAGCCCGCCCGCGCCGGACGGCCGGTTCCATAAGCAGATCGGCATTCACGATCTCTACTTTGGGGATCCCTCGGTCCGGCAGCGGGGCAAGCTCGGCGGAATCCAACAGGTAGGCACCCCGCCCGCAGCGCTGATCCGGCAACAGCTCGCCGGGCCCCTAGGCAGCATCGGGGCGCGACTCTCCGGATATACCACCGGTTTGCTGACGATCGCCGAGGACCAGCCGCAGTTCGAGAACCGAGTGACGCTCGACGCGAAGCACACCGACGGCTACGGCCTGCCGCGTCTGGTCATCAGTCATCGCTACAGCAGCCGAGATGATGCGGCCAGCAAAGTCCTGCTGCGGGCAGCGCGCAACGTGCTCCGACGCGCAGGAGCCTGGGCCTGCTATCAGCACCAGATCCGCACCTTCTCCCATGCGGTCGGCACGGTGCGGATGGGACGCGATCCCCGAACCTCGGCGCTGGATCAGTACGGCCGGTTTCGCGGCCTCGACAACCTGTACGTGCTGGACGGCTCCTTCATGCCCCGCTCCGGCGGAGTGAACCCCAGCCTCACCATCGCCGCCAATGCGCTCCGCTCGGCCGCCTTCCTGGCGACTGACACTTCTCAGCCCGAGAGATCCCGATATGCAGTCACAACTCATTAGGCCGGTCCGCCGCCCGCACAGGGTGTCCGGCTGCGATCTCAACCTGGTCTTCCTGGGG
>DATFQK010000118.1:0-3642 GCA_035264345.1 Gemmatimonadales bacterium
GCTTCGCAGCAGGTCCAGCTTCAGCAGATCGCCGCGCAGGTCGTTCCGCACGTAATGTGGTCCGGAGAGCACCATCAGGCCGGCCCAGAAAAGCGCGAGCCAGCCGGCGGCTTCCGCGAGAGTTCCTTCCGCGTCAAACGAGAGCACCGCCACAATCCCACCCGCCAATGCGAGCGACACTGCCGTGTTCCGCATCCTGCGCGTCCGGGTGGCTGCCACCAGATTCTTCCACAGAATTGCGCCCGCCGGCCATCCAGAGGCGGAGAGCCGAATCAGCGCACGTCTGGGCCGCTGCCCGGTGGCGGGAACCCTGATGCTTCCACTGGCCAGCGCGGTGGCTCTCCGGAGCGACGCTTCCGCCGCGGCTTCCTCGAACGCGGTGTCAGAGCGAACCACCCACACGTAGTGCAGCACCATCAGCAGCAGGGCAGGCCAGAGACTTGCGAGCCACTCGGCCGTGCTGTGCGCTGCGAGCGGGCGAATCATGATGCGGAAGGGATACGTCAGCACGCGAGCAAGGGGGCGGTCAAACGCGGCGGCCACGGCGGTGAGAAAGTTGGATCCCGCCTGCTGCCGCGCGGCCACGAGCTCGGGCAGGGCATCGGCGATGCTCCAGACCAGGGCCACGAGGAATGCACCCAGCACCACAAGCGAAACTGACCGGTGGCGCGCCCCGAGTCGCCCATGCTGGGACAGGCTGGTCCGAACGAACGAAGCGCCCAGCCGGTGAAATGAGAGGGTAGTCAGCATGACCCAGATCGAGATCACTCTGAGCCAGGCTGACACCCCGAAGCGCTCGCGGGACAGTATCAGAGTCCAGAGCAGCGCGTTGAACAGGATGAGTAGCTGGGTTCGGAGCAGCTTGAACTGGATCAGGCCCTGCCGCGAGACCGGGCCGGAGAAGAGGAAAGTGACTTCGGCCGGGCTGAAGGCCAGCACTCGCCGCTCCACTCCGAAGATCCATCCCCAGGCCACGGCGCTGAAGAGGGCCACGGCGCCGATCAGCTCGAGTACCTTCGGATCTACCGCTGCGGTGGCGGAGGTCGTCGGGCGCTGGCCGATCACCACGAACCAGAGGTAGGCAAGACCAAGCAGGAGCGCCGCGAGGTAGCGGGGACTTCTGAGCTGCCGGAGTTGTCTCACAATGCGGTTACGCGCCGATCGCCAGGTCAGATACCCGAACACCCCGATCATGGCTGCCCGCCCTCGTCCTCCTGGCCGATGAGGGCCAGAAAGACATCCTCCAGCTTGCGCGAGCGCAGGGCCGGCCGCTCCGCCAGAATTTCCGGGATGCTGCCGAAAGCGACCGCCTGGCCTCGTTGCATCACCAGAACTCTGGTACAGATCTCTTCGACCAGATGTAACAGGTGCGAGCTCAGTATCACTGCCGTGCCCGCCGCTGCCCGGCGCATGATCGTGCTCTTCATCCGCCGAATGCCGACTGGATCGAGCCCGGTGAGAGGCTCATCCAGCAGCAGCGCCTTGGGATCGTGCAGCAGCCCGCACGCGATGGCGAGCTTCTGCTTCATGCCGCGCGACAATTCGCCCG
Source organism: Gemmatimonadales bacterium (assembly GCA_035264345.1). Lineage (GTDB taxonomy): Bacteria > Gemmatimonadota > Gemmatimonadetes > Gemmatimonadales > GWC2-71-9 > CAVVWJ01. The sequence continues at coordinate 1,550 of DATFQK010000118.1, forward strand.
GAAGGGCGTGCCCCTTGTCGGAGAGATCCAGCTCAGCCAGCAGGCCGGGGATTCGAGCGCTCACATCGCCCAGGCGATAAAGTCGGGCGACGAAGCGAAGGTGCTCCTCCACGGTGAGATACTCGAACAGGTGGGGTTCATCCGGAATGAACGCGAGCGCCCCCTTGGCCGCGACCGGATCTGCCTTCAGATCGTGGCCGGCTACTTCAATCCGGCCACTGGTGGGAATGATGATGCCGGCGATGCTGCGGATGGTGGTCGTCTTGCCTGCGCCGTTGGGACCCACCAGGCCCAGGACCTCGCCGCCGGCCACGGAAAAGCTGAGCCCCTGGACAGCGGGGAAGTCACCGTAAAGTTTGTGCAAGCCATCCACTTGGATCACGGGTGCCCCGCGCAGGTACCGGGTGAAACTTTCACGATCGGCGGCACGTCACATTACGAAACATCACCCCAACCGTAGGGGCAGGCGGAATTTATGCGAAACTATTGGCTGCGAATTGCCCTCGGTGCGGTGGCCATCTTCACCGTGGGCATGATCGGGGTTACTCTGACCCGGCAGGGCGTGGGTAAGGTTCGTCACGTTGTCGAGGGCAGCGGCCCCATCACTCTTCCCCTGGCGTTCATCCCCTTCCACTTGAATGGTCGGAAGCTCGGCAATGTGACCAGGGTGGTCTTGCTGCGCGAGGCGCCCAAGCAAATCTCGGCAGTGGAGCTGGAGGCCAAGGTGCGGGATTCTGCGGTGGCGCGCGGATTGGAAGGCTGCCGCCTGACCGCCAATTTCGATGAGGATCATAAGCCGGGCAACGTTCGCATCCGAGCCGGGGACAAGTCGAGCGGGGTGTTCACCTGCCTGCACGCCGGCGACTCCGCCCCTGGATTCCAGGAGTTCGGCCGGGCCGTCTTTCAGCCGGGCAACGTGACGGTGCCGCTGTTACTGCCGGACGATATGGTAAACGATCTCCGAGAGGGTCACTTTGACCATTCGGATGACCTGGAAGACTCCATCGGTGCGGCGGCCGAGGCCCAGGCGGAGTCCATCGGCGACGCGGCGGAAGCCCGGGCTGACTCGATCGCTGAGGCGGCCTCGAACCGAGCCGACTCTATCGTAGCGAACAGTCAGCGTCTGGTAGACTCGCTGCGGGAAGAAGGAGAGCGCCGGGCCGACTCAGCGCGACAGGCCGGCCGAGCGCCGGGCAACCGCAATCCCAACCCGTAGCCACCGCTCATGCTTCTGGTCCTGGATAACTATGACAGTTTCACCTACAACCTGGTGCAGTATGCCGGCGAGCTCGGCGCTGACCCCGTGGTGTACCGGAATGATGCCATCTCGGTGGAGGACGCCCTCGCCTTGCGGCCACTGGCAATTCTCATTTCTCCGGGCCCGTGTACTCCGAGTGACGCCGGCATCTCGGTGGACCTGATTCGTGCCGCTGCCGGGCAAGTGCCGATCCTCGGAGTGTGTCTGGGCCACCAGGCAATCGGTGAGGCGTTCGGCGGAAAGGTCGTTCGCGCCGAGCGCCTCATGCACGGTAAGACCACACCCGTGGTCCACTCAGGTCATCCACTTTTTAAGGATATCAGCTCACCGCTCGAGGTCATGCGCTATCACTCGCTGGTGGTCTCGGCCGAGGGACTGCCATCGGTCCTGGAGGTCACGGCCTGGTCGGAGGACCGGCCGGCCGGGAGCGAGATTATGGCTCTGTGCCACCGTGCGCTTCCGGTCTACGGAGTGCAGTTCCACCCCGAATCGGTAGGAACCAGGGCGGGGAAGCGTATCCTCTGGAACTTTCTCTCTCTGGCCGGGCTGCCACTCCTCTCCAGTCCCGCTACCATCTAACTCGCGTAAATACAAACAACTAGGGCTGGCCGGTATTCCGTTGAGTTGTACGGCACAACTTTTGACTCAATCAGGGGTGCCTGTTACCTTCCGTGATGCGCGTCCTGGGTGTCATTCCAGCTCGTCTCGGCTCAACTCGCCTCCCCGATAAACCGCTTCAACTGCTGGCAGGTGAGCCACTGATCACCCGGGTCATCGAGCGCGTGCTGGAGCACCGACTAGTAGACCGTTTGGTTCTGGCCACGGACTCGTCCAG
>DATFQK010000119.1:0-8571 GCA_035264345.1 Gemmatimonadales bacterium
TCTCGAGGTGTTCGACGCCCTGGTGCCGCTGCAGTACAACGACCAGGATCGCCGGGCCGGCTATTTCTTCGGGAAGGATCGCCGGGGCCAGCTGCATCGGGTCCCCCTGATGACGCTGTCGATCGGGATCGTGACCAACCGGCATCGCCGGTTTGCCCATCCAGCTCAGGTGAGCGAGCTTGCCACCGAAATGAAGAGCTACGCGAAGACGCTGCCCGGCTCGGTCTTCGTGGTCGATCGCCGGCACGGTGCAAACGGAGAAGAACGTCCTGGCCCGGCTTCTCGCGAGAAGCCCAGAGGAGCTTGAGATGAACGTAACCTGCCCGAACTGCGCCACCATTTACCGGGTGGATCCAGCCAAGGTCCCCGAGGGCGGCGTGCGGGCTCGCTGCAGTGTCTGCAGCGCTGTCTTTGCGGTGAAGCGGGAGGACGAGGAGATGCAATCGCCCCGCCCGACAGCGAAGCAACCGGTTGCGGCCCCGGCTCCCAAGCCTGCGCCCATTGCGGAATCACCCAAGCCGGCGCCCATTGCGGAATCACCCAAGCTTGTGCCGGCCAGCCTCACACCCAGGCCGGCGGCACCGGCGGCAGCTGGGCCGGCGGGATCTCCACTCCGGCCTGCCGCCCCGCCGAAGCCGGCTGGATTTCCCCCCAGCCCTCCGCTCCCCAGCTCGGGACCCGCACCTGGGTCACGGCCGATGCCGGCTCCTCCCGCGACCAGAGGTGCGCCACAGAACCCTGCAGCGCCGGCGGCCCCCCCAGCCATGCCCTCTCCGTCCCGTCCGGCGGCGACGCCGGCTCCAGCGGTGCCAACGCGCCCAGCGCCCAAACCAGCCACACCTGCGGCCCCTCCGTCGCCGGCTGCTCCGTCTCGGCCGCCGGCTCCGGCCCCATCGGGTGCCCGTCCGCAGAATCCATTTCTTTCGCAGGACCCAGCACTCAAGGCAAAGCGGCTGGCCCGGGCGCTGATCTCAGATATGGTCGTGTACCATCCGGGCAAGCGGCAGGAGGGATTGCGGGACGGTAATCTGAAAGAGCTGTTCGAGGAGGAGATCAAGAAGAGCTGGGAGGAGTATGCGGAACAGGTCGGCCGGGAGGTGGCCGACTCGACTGGGTATTTCCGGGAGGCGTTGAACGAGATCCTGGCGGGCGGGCGGCAAATTTTCTAAGGGCGAGTGCCTCCCATTAAGTTTCAGCGGTACCCTCTAGGGAGAGATTCGCATGTCTGAGCTCGCCGATCGTCTGAGCGATCTTCAACGCCGCGTTGCTGAACTTCGAGACTTTCTTTGACTTGTCCGGCAAATCCGAGCGGTTGAGCTCCCTGGAGGCTCGGCAAGCTCTTCCCGGCTTCTGGTCCGATCCGGAGTCTGCCAGAACCTCGGTTCAGGAAATTAAGACCCTCAAGAACTGGCTTACCCCCTACGACAATCTGGATCAGAGGCTGCGAGGCGCTCTGGAGATGGCGGAGCTGCTCGAGGCTGAGCCCGACCAATCACTTCAGACCGAGCTCGAGCGAGAAGCCGAAGAACTCCAGACCGCGGCGGAAGCCTTCGAGCTTCAGGCCATGTTGCAGGGCCCGGAGGACGCCCGGAATGCTCTGCTCACCATCCATCCTGGGGCTGGTGGAACTGAGTCGCAGGACTGGGCGGAGATGCTCATGCGGATGTACGTCCGCTGGGCCGAGCGGCACGGCTTCGAGGTCGCCATTCTCGACCTGCTTCCCGGCGAGGAGGCTGGCATCAAGTCGGTCTCGGTCGAGATCCGGGGTCAGTACGCCTACGGTTATCTGAAAGCGGAGAAGGGCGTGCACCGGCTGGTGCGGATCTCACCCTACGACTCCCAGGCGCGGCGCCACACGTCGTTCGCCTCGGTGTTCGTCTACCCGGAGTCGGACGACACCATCGAGATCGACTTGCGGGACGAGGACATCAAGATGGATGTGTTCCGAGCTTCCGGTGCCGGCGGCCAGCACGTCAACAAGACATCGTCCGCGGTACGGCTCACGCACATTCCGACCAACACGGTGGTCTCCTGCCAGCAGGAGCGCAGCCAAACCAAGAATCGGGCGACTGCCATGAAAATGCTGCGGGCTGCCCTGTACCAGAAGAAGCTGGAGGAGCAGGAGGCTGCGCGCGCCGTTGTTGAAGCGACCAAGACCGACAACTCCTGGGGGAATCAGATCCGGTCCTACGTGTTCCAACCTTACACCATGGTGAATGACCACCGGACCGAGGTAAAGATCGGTGACGTTCAGCGGGTCATGGATGGAGATCTGGACCCGTTCATCCAGGCGTATCTCAAACGATTCGGGGGAAAGGCGGCGTGAGCACGGTGGAGGAGCGCTCCTATGTCGAGGCGGCCCGCCGGGAGAAGCGGGCCGCGCTCGAGGCACTCGGCGTGCGCGCCTTTGCCTATCGTTACGAGCGCACTCACTCCGCCGCTGAATCCTTAGCGGCATATCGGGATGAAATGGGGGAGTCCGGCCCTCGAGTCCGGGTGGCCGGTCGGTTGGATCGCTTCGGCTCGCACGGAAAAACGGCCTTCGGTCATCTGGAGGATCCCAGTGGCCGGATCCAGATCTATTTCCGGCGCGACGCGCTGGGGCCGCACTACGAGTTGGTAGAGCTGCTGGACCTGGACGACCACATCGGTGTGGAGGGGACGCTCTTCCGGACCAAGAAGGGGGAGATCACCATCCGGGCGGACAACGTCACGATGCTGGCCAAGTCCCTGCGGCCGCTGCCCCGCGGCAAGACCCAGCAGACCGAAAGCGGTCCGGTCAGCTTCGGAGACCTGCAGGACCCCGAGGTACGCTACCGCCAGCGCTACGCCGATCTCGCAGTGCATCCGGAGGTGCGCCAAATCTTCCGGCTCCGGGCCAGAGCGGTCGCCTTCATGCGGCGCTTTCTGGATGACCGTGGTTTTCTGGAGGTGGAGACGCCCATCCTCCAGCCGCTCTATGGCGGCGCAGCGGCGCGGCCCTTCGTCACGCACCACCACGCGCTGGACATGCCGCTCTATCTCAGGATCGCCGACGAGCTGTACCTCAAGCGTCTGCTGGTGGGCGGATTCGAGCGAGTGTACGAGATCGGGCACGACTTCCGGAACGAGGGAATGGACCGAACCCACAATCCCGAATTCACCATGCTGGAGGTGTACCAGGCGTACGCGGACTATGGTGACATGATGGAGCTGACCGAATCCATGGTCGTGGGCGTGGTGGAGCACTGCCTGGGAACCCGGGTGGTGGAGCGGTTCGACACCACCCTGGACTTCACCCCTCCGTTTCCCCGGGTCCGCTTCCTCGAGGCGGTGCGGGACCGGGCCGGAGTGGATCTCACGTCGGCACCGGAAGAGGAGCTTCGCCGAGCGGTACTTCGCGCTGGGGGCGAACCGGAGGCGGTGGCGGCTCTCGCCGGAGGCCGGCTGCAGGATGAGGTCTTCAAGACCTTTGTCGAGCCGCATCTGATCCAGCCTACCTTCGTGGTGGACTATCCCAAAGCTCTGTCTCCCCTGGCCAAGGAGCACCGGGACGAGCCCAGCCTGACCGAACGGTTCGAGCTCTTCATCGGTGGCCGCGAGCTGGCGAATGCCTTCAGCGAGCTCAACGACCCGGACGATCAGCGCCGCCGGTTCGAGGATCAGGTGCAACAGCGATCCAGAGGAGATGCGGAAGCGCACAGCTACGACGCCGATTACATCCGGGCCCTGGAGTATGGAATGCCTCCGGCTGGAGGAATGGGGCTGGGCGTCGATCGTCTCATCATGCTGCTGGCCGATCAGCCTTCGATTCGAGACGTGATCATCTTTCCAGCTATGCGGCCGGAGGGAACATGACGGCGGGGACACTGGGAAGCAGGCAAGGGGGTAAGCTGGCCCGTTTGAGCGTGGGTGCCCGGGAGCTGCTGGGTGGTCTTCGCTGGCCGTCGAAGCTGGAGTGGCGAATCGCCCGGCGGTATCTGCGGAGCCGGCGCAACTCCCGGACGGCATCGCTCAACACGGTCATCTCAACCGGCGGCGTGGCGGTCGGCGTCACCGCGCTCATCGTGGTTCTCGGGGTGATGAATGGTCTACGCGACGACCTGAGGGAGCGGATACTGGTGGCCAATCCGCATCTCCGGGTTCTCACCTACGGTTCGGGACTCCGGCTGGACGATTGGCAATCGGTGCTCCAGCGAGTGCGCCGACAGCCGGGAGTGGTTGCGGCGAGTCCCGAGGTGATCAGTCAGGCCGGGATAACCGCGGGGCAGGACTACGGCGAGGGAGTCAATCTTCTCGGCTTCGATCCCGATACCGGGCGCCGATCCGTCACTTCGCTTCCCCAGTCGGTCACCAAAGGCGATCTGTCCTTTAAGACCACCAAGCCCGGCGTGGACGGCGGGATCCTGCTGGGATCTCGCCTCGCGTCCCGACTCTCCGTGTATCCCGGAGACGTGGTGACCCTCGTCCCGGTTACCCAGGCCAAGGTCAACCCGGCCCTGGGCGTAGCAGTGCCCCGCTTTTGGAAGTTCGAGGTGACGGGTCTCTTCGACACGGGAATGTTTCAGTACGACAACCAGTTTGTGGTCATGCCGCTGATCCTGGCCCAGCGCTTTACCGGTCTGGGCAATGCGGTGTCCGGGATTGCCGTGCGGGTGAACGATCCCAGCCGCGCTCCCCAGATTGGAGAGGTCTTGGCGCAGCAACTCGGCTATCCCTATCGCACGCTCGATTGGCAGACCCAAAACTCGGGTCTCTTCAGTGCGCTGCAGCTGGAGAAGCTCGCAATGGGGCTGATTATCTTTTTTATCATGGTGGTGGCAGCCTTCAACATCGTCGGAACCCTTACCATGGTAGTGACCGACAAGACTCGCGAGATTGGAATTCTCCGCGCCATGGGTCTCACCGCTCCGGCCGTAGCCCGGGTGTTTCTGGTCCAAGGCGCAGTGATCGGCATAGTGGGTACTGCCGTTGGCCTCGCCCTGGGGCTGGCAGTCTCCTATGTAGTCGACCGATCGGGCTGGGTCCGGATCAATCCCGCGATATACTTCATTGACCACCTTCCAGTGCACATCGAGGTGCTGGACGTTGCGGTCGTGGTGCTTGCCAGTCTGGCCATCGCCCTCTTTGCCACGGTCTATCCCTCGCGCTCTGCTGCGGCCCTCACCCCAGTTGAGGCCATCCGCCACGAATGACGGCAATGCTCGAGGCCCAGGGACTGCGCAAGGTGTACCGTGGCGGCGACGGCAATCCGATCGAGGTGCTGGCGGGCATCGATCTGAGCGTCGATCGGGGAGAGTTCGTGGCTATCGTCGGGGCCAGCGGATCGGGCAAGAGCACGCTGCTCCATCTGCTGGGCGCGCTGGACAGTCCTTCCGGCGGAACCGTGCGGCTGGCAGGCCAGTCCTACGACGACCATACCGCGGAAGCCCTGGCCGCCGTGAGGAACAAGAAGCTCGGCTTTGTGTTTCAGTTCCATCACCTGCTTCGGGAGTTTACCGCCCTGGAGAACGTGATGATGCCCCTCCTGATTGCGGGCGAGGACGACGCCAGGGCCCGGAGCCGGGCGGAGGAGTTGCTGGCCGCCGTCGGGCTGGCCGGCCGCATGTCGCACCGTCCGTCTCAGCTTTCCGGTGGCGAGCAACAGCGGGCGGCGGTGGCGCGGGCTCTGGTGGCGGATCCACTCGTGGTGTTGGCTGACGAGCCTTCAGGGAACCTGGACTACGCCAACAGCGAGCGACTTCACCAGTTGTTTGCTCACCTGTCGCGGCAGTTCGAGACCGCGTTGGTGGTGGTGACCCATAACCGATCGCTGGCCGGCCGGGCCGACCGGGTGCTCTCGCTCGATGGGGGACGTCTGGTTCCGCTCTCCAGCGTGGAGTCCATGCCCTGATGTCCTGTGAGCAGTGTCACGAACGTGAGGCGGTCATTCACCTGACCCAAATCGTGAACGAACAGGTCACGACGCTACACCTGTGCGAGCGGTGCGCCGCCGAAAAGGGTGTGGAGAGCCCCGGCTCGCAGCCCAAGACGCCGCTGGGGACGTTTCTCGCCGCCATGGGGCAGGAGCTGCCGGAACAGACGCCGACGACTCCGCGGACGGGGGAGAGCTGCTCCCGGTGTGGTGGTTCCCTCCAGGACTTCCGGGAAAGCGGCCGGCTGGGGTGCCCCGACTGCTATCGCTCCTTCGAGGTGCCGCTCCGGGATTTGTTGCGCCGTCTCCATGGCTCCACCCACCACATGGGTGAGCGCTATAGCGATAATGAGACTGCCCCGGCCCCGGAGCGACACCAGGCCGCGGAGCTGCGGGAGCAGTTGCGGCTGGCCGTTGAAACCGAAAACTTCGAGCTTGCCGCCGAGCTTCGGGACCGGCTTCGGGTGTTGGAATGATCGATCTCAGCTTGCTGACCGATGGTGGGGTGGGTTGGCTCGACGCCAGCGGGCCCTCAAGTCATCTCGTGCTCTCGACCCGGATCCGGCTGGCTCGCAATCTGGCTGGCCGCGTCTTCCAGGGACGCAATTCGGAGACGGAGCGAGAGGACATTCTGCAGACGGTCGAGGCCGCGGCCCGGGACACCGTGTTGCTGCGCCGCGCAATCAAGTTCCGGCTCGATCGTCTGGAACGGACCGACCGTCAGCTGCTGCACGAGCGCCATCTGGTGAGTAAGGAGCTCGCCGGGCTGGACGCCGACGGGCGGGTGCGGTCTGGGGCCTCGCTCCTGGTGCAGGATCGGCTGGGCGTGATGCTCAACGAGGAAGATCACCTGCGGCTTCAGGGTCTTCATTCCGGCTTTGCGCTGGATGCGGCGTACGCCGAGGTAGATCGGCTGGACGCCGAATTGGGACAACGACTTGCATTCGCTTTCCATTCTGAGTTTGGTTACCTTACCTCCTGTCCGACCAACGTTGGCACCGGACTTCGGGCTTCGGTGTTGATCCATCTGCCGGGCTTGGTGCTGACCAAGGAAATCTCCAAGGTTCTACAGGGCCTGGCTCAGGTTGGACTGACTTTTCGCGGCCTGTACGGAGAGGGCAGCGAGGTCGTCGGCAACTTCTTCCAACTGTCCAACCAGACCACGCTCGGTAGTTCCGAGTATGAGCTGCTCGACCATCTCGGCAAGATGGTCCGGCAGGTCATGGACTACGAAGAGCAGGCCCGGCAGGTGCTGTTGCGGGACGCTCCCGCGATCATCGAGGACAAGGTCTGGCGTGCCTACGGCCTCCTTCGTTATGCACGAGCCCTGTCGTTCGAAGAGGCCATGAACCTGTTGAGCGGCGTGCGCCTGGGTGTGGGCGTCAGCCTCATTCCCGATGTCGGCATGTATACGCTTAACAAGTTGTTGGTGTACACCCAGCCGGCGCATTTGGCGATGGCAGAGGGCGTGGCTCCCAACGATCCGGAGCTGCCGGTTCGGCGGGCACAGTTCGTGCGCAAAGTGTTGGAATCCGAAGTGGGACGTCGCGGATGAGCCGCAACGGCAGACCTTCGGAGCTACGTAGGGTACCGAGATGAACGGATACAACTTTACCGACCGTGTCCGAAAAGTCCTGCAGATGGCTCGCGAGGAAGCGGCCCGCCTGCATCACGAATACGTGGGGACGGAGCACATCCTCCTTGGCCTCATCCGTGAGGGCGAGGGGGTGGCGGCGGCAGTCCTCACCAACCTGAACGTCGATCTGGAAGACATCCAGCAGAAGATCGAGGAGACGGTAAAGAAGGGCAAAGCGGCCGCTGCCGCCGGCCCCGACCTGCCGTACACCTCTCGGGCCAAGAAGGTGCTCGAGCTGGCCATGACTGAAGCCCGCGAGCTGAATCACTCCTACGTGGGGACCGAGCACCTGCTGCTGGGTCTGCTGCGGGAGGAGAAAGGCATCGCGGCCCAGGTCCTGACCGACGCGGGCGTGAATCTCGAGCAGTCGCGGGCTGAAACGTTGCGCCTCCTGGGCAGTGATATGCCCCAGGCCTCTGCCGGTGGCAGCAGCAGCCAGCCGAGCTCGACCCCCAAGTCGGAGAAGAAGTCGAAGACCCCGGCGCTGGATCACTTTTGCCGCGATCTCACCCAGCTCGCCGCTGAAGGCCAGCTCGACCCGACCATCGGGCGGGCCAAGGAGATCGAGCGGGTCATGGAGATCCTGGCCCGGCGCAAGAAGAACAACCCGGTCCTGATCGGCGAACCGGGCGTGGGCAAGACTGCCATCGTGGAAGGCCTGGCCCTACTGATTGCCAATGGACTCTGCCCCGACGTGCTGCGGGATCACCGGGTCCTGTCGCTGGACATGGCGGCGGTGATAGCAGGCACCAAGTATCGCGGTCAGTTCGAGGAGCGGCTCAAGGCCGTCATGAACGAGATCGCCCAGAACAAGCAGATCATCCTGTTCATCGACGAGCTGCACACGCTGGTCGGCGCCGGCGCCGCGGAGGGTGCCATCGACGCCTCCAACATGCTGAAGCCGGCCCTGGCCCGGGGTGAGCTGCAGTGCGTGGGTGCCTCGACCCTCAACGAGTACCGCAAGTACATCGAGAAGGACGGCGCGCTCGAGCGCCGCTTCCAGACGGTGGTCGTCGACCCGCCGACCGTGGAAGAGACGGTC
>DATFQK010000120.1:0-11266 GCA_035264345.1 Gemmatimonadales bacterium
GCCCATGAGGGCCGGGCCCTGCCCCGCTGCCCGGCTGCCCCGCTACCCCGCCTTCGATAGGATCGTGGACCTGGGAGCCGGGCCTACGCGCCGCCTCGAAGCCCATCCCGATCTCGACCCCTTTGACCGCCGGGATGGACATCATGATCCCGGCGAGCCGTCCGTCGAGCTTCCGGTCCCAGGCGACGTGACTGCCGAGGCCAACCACAACCCCTCGGGCGATGACTTCGACCTCGCCCCCCAGGGTGTCGCCCGCTTTCTTGGCTGCATCGATCCGGCTGATGATCTCGGCTTCGACTCTGGGATCGAGCACCCGTATCTCGGATCGGTCTGCCGCCTGATTGAGAGGCACCGGCAGCTCCGCCCTGGGGACCTCGACCCCGCCCAGGGAAACAACGTGGCTCCCGATTTCGATCCCGAACTCATCGAGCAGACGCTTAGCCAGAGCCCCTGCCGCTACCCGGGCCGTGGTCTCCCGGGCGCTAGCCCGTTCCAGAATATCTCGCGCATCCAGGCGGTCGTACTTGAGGACTCCGGCCAGATCGGCGTGGCCAGGGCGAGGGCGGGTCACCCGGCGGCGCCGCAACTCCCCGATCTGATCCGCCGGCTCGGGCGCCATCACGTCTTCCCAATTGGTCCAATCGCGGTTGGGAATCAGCATGGCGACGGGGGAGCCCAATGTTTCCCCGGCGCGGAGGCCGGCCAGCCACTCGATGCGGTCGCGCTCGATTTTCATCCGGGCGCCCCGGCCGTAGCCCTGCATCCTGCGCGCAAGCTCCCGGTCCACCCATTCCGCTGACACCGGCAGGCCCGCAGGCAAACCCTCGACGATGGTGACGAGCGCCTTGCCATGCGATTCGCCTGCGGTGGTGAATCGAAGCATTGCTCCAGTCCGGGTTGGGGTCGGAGATATCCCTATGATAACGAACGAGCCCGGCGGGCGCCGGGCTCGTCGCAGACTGACCTCAGGCTCCTGGGCTGGGCTCACTCAGGAGCGATGTTGTCGTCGATAATCCGGGGGGTGACCAGGATGATCAGGTCTCGCCGGTTTTCATTATTCGAGCTGAAGCTGAACAGCTTCCCGATGATCGGCAACCCGGAGAGTAAGGGTATGCCGGAGCGGGTATTGGTCACCTGGGTCACGGTCAGACCTCCGATCACCGCGGTTTCGCCATCGTTGACCAAGAGCTGGTTCTCCGCCCGCTGGGTCTGGAAGACAAAGCCCAGGTCAGTTGCGGCAAGCGGCTGGATCGACGACCGCTCGGTGTGCAGCTCCATGGCGATCTGGCGGTTGCTGGTGACGTGCGGTGTCACCGTCAGCCGGATACCGGTCTCCTTGAAGATGACGCTGGCCTTGGCATCGCCGGCGGAGCTGGCGTCGATCACGCGGACCGGCGTTTCCTCACCGACCAGGATGTCGGCTTTCCGGTTGTCCAGCGTGGTGATGACCGGTTCGGCCTGGATGTCGGACAGGTCGGCTCGCTCGACTGCGCTCAGGAACGAGGTGAGCGAGAATCCGCCCAGCGCGGTGGAGAACACCAGGTCGATGGCCGATCCGGACACGACACCAGTGGCGTTGCCGATTCCTGACAGCGCGTTGCCGCCGAGGTCGACGACGTTGACCTCGGGCTTGAAGAGCTCACCGGTGGTGGGATCGCAGCAGCGCTGGACCACTTTATTGAAGAACTGGTTCTGGTTGCCCAGGTCATATTTGATGCCCAGCTCCTCGATGTCGGTCCGGTCGACGAAGACCAGCTTGGCCTTGATCGAGACTTGCGGGGTACGCACGTCCAGCCCCCGCACGAAGTCGGTGAGCTGGCCGATCCGGCTCCGGGTATCGGTGAGGATGAGCGAGTTGGAGTTGTCGTCGGCTACAACCTTGCCCCGGCCCTTGGTCAGGCTGCCCTCGATGCTCTTGGTCAGCTCCTTGGCCTTGGCGTAGTTGATCCGGACCACGCTGGTCTCCAGCGGCTCGAGCGAGTCGAGCGACGCCAGAGCGGACGGGTTGTCTACCCGAATGATGCCGCCCGCCATTTCCTGGGCGGAGAGCCCCTGCGCGGCCAGAACTGCCTGGAATGCCTGGGGCCAGGGCTGGTTCCGGATTTCGGCGGAGACCTCACCCTTGATGTCCTTGCCCAGGATGATCGTGCGCCCACTAAAGGCGGCGAACCCGGCCACCACGTCGGCGATACTGGCGCGGTCCCACACCACGGTGATCCGCGGCTCTTCCGCCGCAGTGGTGCGCACCAGCCGGCTGGCCGGCAACTGCACCTCCGGCTGCAGCCGAGTGGTGGTCTTGGCGGTGACGGCCTTCCGCTGCTGAGGAGTGATGGACGACCAGGCCAGGAACGACTCGTCCGTGCCAAACGAGACCCGGATGGCATCGGCCAGACGCTCGACGTGGTAGTCCATGGTCCGATCGAGATCCATCACGATCCGAACCACATCAGGGGCAAACTGCGAGTAGCGGAGGTTCAGCACTCCGCCCCGCTTCACTCCATCATAGGTGCCGGTGGAATTTCCCTTGAGCTTGGCGCCGACCACGTCGAGCACCAGCCGGTTGGGGTTCTCCAGCATGAAGTCGCGGACCTCGACCGCTCCGCGAACATTGACAATGACGTCGGCGCGTCCGGGTGAGGGCTGGACACTGACGCCCGTGACCTCTCCGCTCGCGGGACCATCCGCGCTCGCCGCGGAGGTCACTCCGAAGATCGCGGCGGTGGCGACCATCAGGCGATAGACTCGGGTCATGGGGCTACGTCCTCCTGCTTCCGGAGAGAAAGGGTTTCCTGTCGTTCAAAGCCGAAGTCCTCAATCGTGAATACCACGTCCCGTTCACGGATCTGCACCAGGCGCGAGCGGCCGACCTGGTCACCGGCACGGAGCTTGTGACGCTTGCCTCCGCTCTTCTCCCGGAACACCGCGATGCTCCCGCTGTGCGCCCGCAGATTCTGGTAGATGCCCACCAGCTGCAGGTCGGCCAGTTCCGGGCCGTTCTTGGCCATGTTGAGGAGCGAGTTGAACGGGTCCCGGGCCGCGCCGGAGTAGGCGAAGGTCTCCCGGGACAACTCCAGATCCCTTGCTTTCTGAGCCGAATCCTGGGGCCCGGCATTGGCCATGGCAGAGTCGACCGCCGGCATAGCAGCTGCGGGCTGTTGCGCGGCAGCGAGAGCCGGTCGCGCGGGCTCAGGCGCCGGAGCCGCCGGGCTGGCTGGCGCGGGAGCCGTTGCGTGCAGGGCAGAAGAAGTAGCGGCCTTGGGCTGCTGCCTGGCGGTGTCGCTCGAGGCGGCCGGTTGCGCCTGATCGGCGGCCAGCGTGCCCTGGGGCGCACCTTCCATCTGTTCGCAGATCTGCTGGGCCTGAGTGGCGATCAGCTCCGGAGACGGGGCCGGCGCCTTCTTCCGTTTGGCAGTCTTGGTCTTCTTGACCACCGGCTTGGACAAGTCGGCCCGCACCGAGTCGACGCAGGCCGCGTGGCGGACCACGGCAAGCGAGTCGGCAATCCGGCGTGCCTTTTTCAGGCTGTCGGTCCGGGCGCGGAGGGCCACCAGTTTGGCCTGGGCCGCTTTCTCTTCCTTATTTCCGTTGAGCGCTCCCTTGATAGTGGAGCACCCCCCCAGCGCCAGGGCGGTGAGGAGAGCGAGCGCGAAGGCATTACGAGCCACTGGCGTCTCCTTCCGAGCTGGGGGATTTCACGTAGGTCCGAACCTGGAACTTGGCTTCCAGAAGCGCATTGGTGCTGTCGCCCAGCACTTTGGCCGCACTGCTGGTGGCCGCTGCCACGGTGACATCATAGGGAACGATGATCCGCTGCAGACTGGCCATATCGGCCAGGAACTGACCAATCTGATCGTAGCGGCCGATCACCGACATGTTGTACTTGTAGGTGTCGAAAGGAGCGGGCCCCGGCTCAACCGGTTGAGGCACCACTTGCGACAGCGTGACTCCCCGGATCTTGCTGCGAGTCGAGATGTCGTCGAGCAGGTTGGGGACCTCGTTCCGCTCCGGCACCAGCCGGCGGAGCATCACCAGGCTGGCGCGGTAGGTTTCCAGACGCTTTCGCACGTCGGCCACCGTACCCCGAGCCAGCTCTTTCTTGGCGCTGTCCGTGGCCGCCTCGAACTTGGTGATGGTGTCCCGCATGGCCACGATCCGGTCCCGGGTGCCGGCAAGGCCCTTGATCCCGACCGCCTCGATGACCGCACCGGTATAGCCGACGTACCCGGCCAGCAGCGCGAGCAGCAGGGCGAGGAGCGGTGTTCCCTTCTGTCCGGAGAGCTCCATTGGTTACCTCACCGACTGGCTGAAGGGAGCCGTGCGGATATAGGCTGAATCGGCTCGGTTATAGGAGGCGCGTATGGTGAACGCCGTCACCGGCCGCTCCTTTTCCACCACCGTTTGGGCGGACACCGGCATTACGTCCATGATCCAGGGCGACGCTTCCAGCTGCCGCAGGAAACGGGTGTAGGCCTGGATGTCGATTGTCCGGCCGTTGATCTGGAAGGTGAGCGGCGGCGGCGGAGGCGGCGGGGCGGTGTCCGGCGTGGCGCCGGCCGGCTTGTTCTGCGCCACAGGAGCGGGAGCGGATACGCCCAGATCAATCAGCCAGGTGTAGGCCGGCAGTGCCTTGGTGATCTCGTCGAGCAGGTGGGGCCAGATGTAGCGGTCGCCGTCGACGCTCTTGATGACGGTGATCTGCGCCAGCAGCGAGTCGCGAATCTTCTCCTGCCGCCGCTTGTCGGCCAGGAACGCCTTGAACCGGCGGTTCTCGGACCGGGCCTGCTCCAGGCGGGGCTCCAGCACGTAGAGTTGGCGGAGATTATTGAGGTAAAGCAGCCCGAGCACCGCGATCACCAGGACCCAGGCGCCCACCGCGCCCATCAGGAACGGGTCCTTGATCTTGGCGCTCAGCTCCTTGAAGACGCTCAGGTTATCCAGCAGTCCCTTCAAGGGATTGCCGGCGCTCTTCCGCCGCTGGCCCGGTTTGAGATTGACAGTAATCATGAGTCGACGGATCCCTGGGTCGGGGTCAGGCCGCGGTACGCAGAGCGAGTCCGATCGGCAGCATCAGCAGCGGGGCCACTTCGTCCACCTGCATGGCGTCGAAGACGCCTTCTGCCACCTGCAACTTCTCGATCGGGTTGGCGAGCTGCACCGGGATCTTGAGCCGGTCACCCAGCGCACGGCTGAGCCGCGGGATCCGGGCGCCGCCACCGGTGATGAAGATCCGGCCAATTCCGCCGGCGGACCGGCTGGCCGTCTGCAGGAACGCGCCGGCCCGCTCGATGCCCACCGCCAGCTCCTCGGTACGAGTCTGGAGAAACCCTTCCGGGATCTCGCCCGCCCCACCGCCCTGGAGCAGCTTTTCCGCCTCTTCGGCCGACTGACCCCGCTCCCGCTGCAAGTCCTCACGGAAGCGCCGGGTGCCGACCGGAATGTCGCGGGTCAGCACCGGGACACCGTCGTCCAGGATGTAGATGTTGGTGTTCTCGTGTCCGACGTTCACCAGGCCGACCACCCCGTTCATAGCCTCGGGGTGGTTGATCTCGAATGCATTGTGCAGGGCGAACGCGTCGACGTCGATGATGCTGGGTTGCAGACCCACATCGGCCAGCAGGGCGAGCTTGTGCTCCACCAGCTCCCGCTTGGCCGCGACCAGAAGCACGGTCATCTGGAGTCCCTCGCCGTAGGGATCCAGGATCTGGAAGTCGAGCTCGACGTTGTCCATGTCGAACGGAACATGCTGCTCGGCTTCCCAGCGAATCACCTCGCGCGCGTCGGTCTCCTGCATCCGGTCCATGGTGATCTTTTTGACGATCACATCACGGCCACCGACCGCGACAACCACATGCTTAGTCTTCACGCCGGCCGTGGCCATGCACTCCTTGATTGCTTCGGCCACGATCCCGGGGTCCATGATTTCGCCTTCGACGATGGCGTCATTGCCGATCGAGGTGAACGCGACCTTGGTCAGAACCGGACCGCCGGACGCGTGCGAAACCGCGACGAGCTTGATAAGGCCGCTCCCGATGTCCAGGCCGACCGTCGTCGCCTTGCGTCCGAAGAGTCCCATACGTGTCCGCGGGTTAAGGAGGCGCCAGGATATCTCGGCGCCCAGAGGGCAACCGATGTGCCACACAAATTGCAGTTTGGTAATCGCTTACGTGATGATCATTTAACCGGGGAAAAACCACTCCGCTGCAGTGGCCTCAGTGGAGCGCATCTTCTCTTTCGCAAGCTGTCTCTCGGGATGCAGCAGTGGCGACAAAGTGTTGAGCAGCACTGCAAGTTCTGGCAGCTAGTACAGTTGGACCCACGCTCGTTGGCCAATCGGCAGCAGAACCTGGGACGCGGAGGCGGAATCCGGCACCAGGTGAGTCAGCAATCCCACCGCGCCCGTGGCCAGCTGAGCTCCAGCTCCATCCAGCCGGGTGGCCCGGCTCTGGATCAAGAAGAGATTATCGGCCAGTCGAACTACCTTCCGCTGCAACCAGAACCCGGGGCGGGGCGTGCCTGGTCCGAGATCCAGGGCCGCGCCTCCAACCGGCAGGGCAAGCAGGCCCGATCCAGAGACCTCCGACACAATCTGCCACAGCTCTCCCTGAGCGAGCTCTGACGCTTCAGTCACCAGGAGAATGTTCCTGCCGCTCCGCTGTTCGAGCAGCCCCATCAGGAAGTTGCCCGATACCATGCCACCGACGATGATCAGCGCGAACAGGGCGAGCGCGAGCGCCATTCCCCGTTCGTCTCGAGCCAGGCCGTCAGTATTGAGCATTCTTCAGCGCGATCTGCGTACTCAGCACTTCCGAGAGCGGCGCGGCCGAAGAGTTGTCATAGTTTACGCCGGTTCCGCGGATGGTCACGCTGA
This sequence comes from Gemmatimonadales bacterium, assembly GCA_035264345.1. Classification (GTDB taxonomy): domain Bacteria; phylum Gemmatimonadota; class Gemmatimonadetes; order Gemmatimonadales; family GWC2-71-9; genus CAVVWJ01. Next base: position 6,869 of record DATFQK010000120.1, read on the forward strand.
TGCTCTTGATCAGGCTCGGAACTACGGTGGCCATCTGAGCGGCATCGCCGTACGCGAGGCGGAACCCCTCAGTTGTTGCCAGTGGTCCAAAGATCGGCTGGATGGCCTCGCCCGAACTGAGTGACCGCAGGCCCAGCCACCACTGCCCATCAGCCTGATATGCTGCGAGCTCCATTGCCTCGTAGATGCGTACCGGCGTACCACCGGGTACCGTACCGATGCCAGCCGGCAGCGTCAGGGAAATGGCTGGCTCTCCTCCCCCGCAGGTGCTGGAGGACGATAGGGCAATAATACCGGCAGTGATCCACCCGGAATCCGCCGGGGTGGGCATGCCCGAGAGGTAGAGCAGGGCGCTGTCCCGACCCGGCTGCGGATCCCGATAGGCGAAGAAGGCGCTGCGACTGATGCGCAGGAGCCCCGGTCCCAGCGTCTGGCAGGTATAGCCAAAACCACGCATGGCTCGATAGGAGATGGCGTTCGGGCCCAGGCTGAGCAAATCGTTTTGGGCGCCATTCCCTCCCGCCGCTGTGCTCAGCTCCCGCAGCTCGTTGCCTGCTACGAGTGCTGCTCCTCGAACATTGGACTGAAGCGCTATGTGCTCTGTCTGACTCCGGGTGAGACGGACCGTGCTCAGCAGCACGCGGTACACCGAACCACTGACCATGAGCAGCAGCACCATCGCCAGCAGGGTCTCTGCCAACGTAAAGCCGCGCCGGCCACCGAGAATCAACACGGTATTCCGGTTTCCAGCACAGCCGAGCGCGTGCCTCGGATAGTGAGGTATGAGACACTGACTCGAACCTTCCGCACCGGGCCTGCGGGACCGACAGTCCAGGACTGCCGGAGCCCATCCTCCCAGACCGGCCCTCCGCTGGTGAAGCTGGCCGAGGTGCACCGGGGCGACGTGGACGCCGCTGCCATTCTGAGCCTTTCTACTCTGCGGGCGGCGAGCAGCGCGGCATGGGTTTCTACCCTGCCCCGACCAATCATTCGATTGACCATGGCGGATGAGCCGCTCAGGGCCAGGATTCCAACGCTTAGGACGATCAGGGCCAGCATAATCTCGATTACAGTGAAGCCGCGGGAACGTGGGGAACGTGGGGAACGCGGGGAACGTGAGGAATTGGGGAACGCGAGCATGGGGACCGACAGACTATTGGCCAAGGGTGTTGGCTCGGTGCTGGATCGACCGGTAGAGCCGGCACATGAGTTCACCCACACGATTCCTCCTCGAGTCGATCTGCGCCCAGTTCGGGACCGATAGAAGGCCACGATCTCGCGCGAAGAGCAGCAGATACGAAAGCTCCGACGCAGAACCGATAGATATGTCGAGGTAGCGACGGAATTCTCGGGATCCAGACTTTGCTACACCTTCAGCGATATTTGTCGGGATTGAGAGCGCTGCGCGCCTCACCTGAGCCGTGAGGACGTACAATTGCTGATGGGCCGTCTTCCACGCGAGGAGCTTTTCGTAGGGCATCATGGGCAGAGTATAGAGCTGCCCAGCTTCAGTTTCGTCAGCCTTTGAACGCGAACGACCTCGATTTCACGCGATCGGTCCGTCGGTCCCCACCTTCCCCACCTTCCCACGTTCCTCACCTCTCTCACGTTCCCCACGTTCCGACTACGCCGCCGGCAACCGCCGAAGCTTGTAGAAGAGCGTGCGCAGGCTGATGCCCAGAAGATTCGCTGCCTGCCGGCGATTTCCCTTAGCCGCCTCGAGGGCGCGCTGGATGGCCGCCCGTTCCACCGCCTCGACCTGGGACTTGAGGTCGAGTGGCCCGGTGGGCGCGCCGTTCTGCGCCGTCGAGGTGCCTTCGGTCAGAGCAAAGTCCTTGCTATCGAGCAACCCACCGGCGGACAGCACCGCGGCACGCTCGACCGCGTTCCGGAGCTCACGCACGTTTCCGGGCCAGTTGTGGTGGGTCAGCGCGACCAGCGCGGCCGGAGTTACACTAACCGGATGCCCCAACCGCTGGGCAACCTGGCGCGCGAAATGAGTGAGCAGCTCGGGAATGTCTTCCGGACGCTCGCGGAGCGGCGGAATGTGGAGCCGGACGACGTTCAGTCGATAGTACAGGTCGGAGCGGAACTCTCCCCGCTCCACCGCCTGCTCCATGGGCCTGCCGGTAGCAGCCAGCACGCGAACGTCGATCTTCTTGGACTCGCGGGCGCCGAGCCGGCGGATCTCGCCCTCTTCCAGCACCCGGAGCAGCTTGGCTTGCAGGGCCTGGGGCAGATCGGCGATTTCGTCCAGCAGCAAGGTGCCGCCGTTGGCCAGCTCAAAGAGGCCGGGATGATCCGAGGTGGCGCCGGTGAAGGCTCCCTTGGTGTGACCGAACAGCTCGGATTCGAGCAGCTGCTCCGGAATGGCGGCGCAGTTGATGCCGGTGAAGCTGCGTTCGGCCCGGGGGCTCATCCGGTGGATGGCGCGGGCTATGACTTCCTTTCCGGTCCCACTCTCACCGGTGATCAGCACGGTGGTGTTGTGGCGGGCCACCCGGGCGGCCAGCTCGATCACGTCGCGCATGCCGCGACTCTGTGACACGACCAGATCGCCCACGGCGCCGATGCCGAGACTGGAGCGAAGGGCGTCAACCTCACGCCGCAAGCGCTCTCGCTCCTCAGCCTTCCGAACGGTGAGAATCACTTCGTCGGGCTTGAACGGCTTCTGCAGGTAGTCGTAGGCCCCTTCCCGCATGGCGTCAATCGCGGCGTCTTCGTCGCCGAAGGCACTCATCATGATGATCAGCGCCTGGCCACTTTCCGCGCGGTAGCGCCGGAGAAAGGTGAGGCCGTCCATTCCCGGCATCTTCACGTCGCAGAGGATGAGCTCGTACTCCTCCGCGATAGCGCGGGCGAGCGCCCGCTCGGGGTCGCCCTCGGCCTCTACCCCGTAGCCGGACTCGCCGAGCAGCAGCGCCAGCGATTGCCGGAACCCCGCGTCATCGTCAACGATCAGCAGCCGCATCGGTCTCACCCGCGATTGGAAGAAATACCTTGAAAATGGCTCCGCCTTCTCTCGCACGATCGACCCACACGGTGCCTCCGCATTCGTGCACCGTACGCGCGACTATCGCCAACCCCAGTCCGGTGCCCTGACCCGGATCCTTGGTGGTAAAGAACGGATCGAACACTCGCTCCCGGTTTTCCTGGGGCACGCCGGGGCCGTCATCGGCCACGTACAGCATTGCGCCGGGAGTTCCCGGTAACAGCTCTCGAGGCCGCGGCTCCGGCAACCAGGTGCGCTTGGGGTCCGGTTGATGCCCTTCGCCGTCGTCGCTCCGACTGGCCGTTCGGCGCTGGCTCACCAGGACCTTGGGCAGGGTACCGACCACCACCCGCCCTCCGGGATTTGCCTGGCAGGCATTGACCACCAGGTTGACGATGACCTGTTCCAGCAGGTGCTGGTCACCTGGTACCAGGGGCACTCGGGGGTCCAGCCGGATCTCGAATCGCTGTGACCGCAAAAGTCCCTGGGCTTCCAGGAAGTCCATCACCTTCCGCGCCGCGGCATTCAGATCCGTGGGCGCTGCATGCTGGGTGGCGGCACCCTTGGTGGATCCGGGCCGGGCATAATCCACGAGACCTTGCACGATCCGCTCGATCCGGTCGATGGCCTGGTGCATGTCACCGGTCACCTTCGGATCGGCGCCACGGCGCTGAAGCACCTCGACGTATGTTCCGAGAGCGCCGAGTGGGTTTCGCACCTCATGGGCGATACCGGCGGCGAGTCGGCCGATTCCCGCCAGCTTCTCCACCCGGACCACCTGGCTCTGCGCGTCCAGCAAGTTCTCCGCCATGATCCGATACCGCTCCGCCAGCAGCTCCAACTCGGCGGTTTCCTGTGGCACATGGGCCGGAAACTGACCGGTGGCGAGAGCATCGGCTTCGGCGGTGAGTCGCTGCAGCGGCCGGATAACCATCCGGTGGACGGCGTAGCCGCCGAACAGCACGAACACGGTGGTGCTGGCGAGCCAGAGCGCCAGCAGTGGCCCCACCAATTCCGCCAGGTCGTTGCCGGCGATGAGCACAGTGGTCAGTCCGACCATGGCCACTGCCGACGAGGTGATGAAACCCAGCTCCACCACTAAGGCGGTGCGAAGCGACACCACTTTGGGCTTCGGCTGAACGTCAGCTTGCCTGCCGGATTCCGAGCTGCTCGCTGCTGCCAGGCCGCCCGGAAGCTGGGCGACCACCGGCGCTACGGCGTGCACGCAATCTGGCCTTCAGCAGTGGCCGGCGCGGGTGCCGCCGTGGTGCCGACGTAAATCGCGCAGATGCGGGCGGTCGCGAAGTGAGTGGCGGTGGCACCCCAACCCGCCGAGCTTACACCGCTCAGGGTGACGGTCACCCCGGGTGAGGTGTTGTACGGCAGCGTACCCGGCAAAGGACCGT
>DATFQK010000121.1:0-4701 GCA_035264345.1 Gemmatimonadales bacterium
CTGAAGGAGTGCAGCACCACCGGCACGTCGGGATGGGCCGCCAGAATAGCGGCGACATCGTCATCCGCTTCTCTCGCGTGAATGATGGCCGGCTTCTTTGCCTCCGCGGCCAGGGTGAGCTGGGCCTCAAACGCCCGGTGCTGCAATGAGCGGGGGGAATGATCGTAATGGAAATCGAGGCCGATCTCTCCCAGAGCCACGATGCGCGGGTCCTGCAGCAGCTCCCGGAGCCACTGCTCCGAATCTGCGCTCCAGGCATGGGCGTCGTGGGGGTGAACGCCGGCAGTGGCGGCCAGCCTTGGCTCTACCGCGGCCATTGCCAGCGCCGCTTCCGCCCGCTCGCGTGACTCGCCGATCACCACGATCCGGGCAACTCCGGCAGCCCAGGCCCGCTCCAGTACCTGGGGGAGATCCGGAGTGTACGCCGAGTCCGCCAGGTGGCAGTGGGTGTCGATGAGCAACGCGGGGAGGCGGGGCAGCGGGGCGGTAGCTTCGATTGGAAATCGAGCCACCGCCCCGCTGATTCACCCGACCGTCTGAGGCTTCCGGGTAGGTGTCGCTGGCACCGGCTTCTTGGTTGCGAGATGGCCCCGAGCAGCCGGGCCGGGCCACCGTTTTTCGATGGCCATCAGCACCGGTGAGGCGATGTAGATCGACGAGAAGGTCCCGACGAAGACACCGAAGAACATCACCAGAGCGAACGGCCGAATGACCTCGCCTCCGAACACGGCGAGCGCCAGCAACGTGGCCAGAGTGGTGCCGTGGGTGAGAATACTGCGGGGAAGAGTCTCGTTGACCGATCGGTTCAGGATTTGTTCGAACGAATCATGCTTGTGCTTGTGGAGATTTTCCCGGACGCGGTCGAAGATGATGATCGTGTCGTTGAGCGAGTAACCCACCATCGAGAGCACTGCCGCTACCACGGTCAGGCTGACCTCCAGCCGGAGGACTCCGATGAAGGCAATGGTGGCCATTATGTCGTGCGCGGTAGCCATGATGGCGGCGAGGCCGAAGCGCCACTCGAACCGGTAGGCCAGGTAGGCCAGCACCGCAAAGAACGACAGGAATATGGCCAGGAACGCTTTTTGTCGAAGCTCTCCCCCGACCTTGGGCCCAACCGCCTCGGTGCGCACAACGGCATACTTGCCCTTGCCCAGAACGTTATCCAGCGCGTGAGCCACCACCTGCGCCGTAGCCTGGGTGTCGTTAGCATCGCTGCCCGGCTTGGCCACCCGGGCTCGAATGACGTACTCGTTATTCGCCCCAAAGTTCTGAATCTCCGCGCCGTGGAGTCCCTGCGCGTCGAGCCCGGCCCGCACTTTGCCAACGTCCACCGGTGCCTGGCTCTGGATATGCAGCAGAGTTCCACCAGTGAATTCGATGCTGTAATTGAGGCCCTTGATCAGCAGGAACAGCAGTCCTGGTATGAGAATCAGGGCAGTCAGGCCGTAGGCGTAGTGCCGGAGCGCAATGAACTCGTATTTGGCGTTGGAGAAGAGTCTCAGCATGTCAGATACTCAGGGTCGACATGGCCGGCCGGCGACTAAGCCAGATCATGTAGAAGGTACGGGTGACGAAGATCGAAGTGATCATCGAGGCGATGATGCCCAGAATCAAGGTAACCGCGAAGCCCTTTACCGGCCCGGTGCCGAACTGGAACAGGAAAAGCGCGGTCAATACCATGCAAACGTTGGAGTCGACGATGGCGTTCATCGCGTGGCGGAAGCCTTCGTCGATGGCCAGCCGGACCGTCTTCCCATGCAGCAGCTCTTCTCTCATTCGCTCGAAGATGAGCACATTGTTGTCCACCGTCAGACCGATGGACAACACGATGCCGGCCAGGCCGGGAAGCGTCAGGGTGGCGCCGATCATGGCCAGCGCTCCCAGCGTGAACAGCAGATACACCGCCAGGGCTATGACCGCGAGTGCTCCGCTGGCGCGATAGTATCCGATCATGATCAGCACCACCATGGCTGTACCCACCAGTCCGGCGGTGATGCCCTTGTGAATCGAGTCGCTACCCAGACTGGCCCCGACCTGCCGTTCCTCGACGATCTTGAGCGGAATGGGCAGGGCCCCCGCCTTGAGGGTGAGGGCCAGGTCCTGGGCTTCCTGCAGGCTCTTCCCGCCCAGGGTGATCTGCCCGTTACGACCGATGCGGCTCTGAATGACGGGTGGTCTTCCTTGCACCCTGCCGTCCAGCAGAATCGCCATATAGTCGCCCACGTGCTTCCCGGTCTCGTCACCGAAGCGTCGTCCGCCGGCGCGATCCAGCTCGAAGGTGACGATGGGCCCGTTGGTCAACGGGTCGAGTTGTGCCTGGGCGTTCACCAGGTTGGCCCCGGTGACGATGCTCTTATCCTCGAGTGCATAGAGGAACCGGACCGGCTCGACTCCAACACTGGTGGCAGCGGCGCTCCACCGCAGCACCACGCCCCGGGGCAACTGGCGGGCCACCCTTGGCAGGTTGATGAGACTGTCCACCCGGGGAAACGCGGTCTCCGGCACGGCATATTCGCCCGGCACTCCGCCGGGCCCTGCCGGCTGAATCAACCCGCTGAGGACGCCGCCCGGCACCGGTGTGGTGTCCTGAGCCGAGCTGTCTCGGGCGGCACTATCCTTCGTGCTCTTCGCCTTTCGACTGGTGTCCGGCCGGGCGCTGTCCTTCGGGGCAGCCGTCGATGTATCGCCACCCAGGAGCTGTTGTACGGCGGAGGGCTTCTCCGGCTGTGCCTGCCCCTTGATGCCCATGCTCTTGAGGGTGCGGTCCATGGCGGGCAGCGCCTTCTCCAGGGCGCCGGTCTCATTCGTGATCTTGAATTCAAGGAACGCGCTCCGCTGCACGATGCCCTTGGCCCGGGCAGGATCGGTGATCCCGGCCAGCTCGACGACGATCCTACTGTCGCCCACCTTCTGGACCAGCGGCTCTTCGACACCGAACTCGTCGATCCGCTTCCGAAGCACAGTGAGAGCCAGATCGAGGTCCTTCTTGGGATCGGCCGACACCTGCTTGGACTGATCCAGCTCCAAGGCCAGGTGCATCCCGCCCTGGAGATCCAGCCCACGCTTCAGCGGCACCCGGGTCACCACGGTGTCGCGCATGACCCCGCTGGGACCGCGTTCGCGGATGGTCACGTTCCGGGGAAAGAGGAAGTAGACCGAGGCGGCCACCAGTGCGGCGATCAGGAGCAATCGGGAACGAATCGAGGCAAACATGCGGTATCAGGCTCTCAGGCGTGCGAGACGCGGCTTGGTGTTGAACGTCGCCCGGCGAGCACCGCCAGGGCGTGGTGACGATCCTGCTGCATTTGCGCTTTCAGCTCCTCGATGGTGGCAAATCGTTCGATGTCGCGCAACCACTCGATCCATTCGACCCGGACCCACTCACCGTAGAGGTTGCCGTTGAAGTCAAAGAGGTGAGCTTCGAGCGTGCGCCGCCCGTCCTCGAACGTGGGACGGGGACCCTGGCTCATCATCCCTTCGGCACGGCCACCCCGCCACTCCACGGCCACGGCGTACACTCCATCGGGCGGCAGAAGCTTCCGGGGCGAAACCTCGGTCAGATTGATCGTGGGCACGCCGAGAGCACGCCCCCGACGCTCTCCCTCTCCAACCCGCCCGACCACGCCATACGGCCGTCCCAGCATGGCCCGGGCGCCGAGCAGGTCTCCTCCCGCCACGGCGCGGCGGATCCGGCTGCTGGAGACGTGCTGTCCTCCAAAATCCACCGGTTCCACCACATCTACCTGGAAGCCCTTGACCGCACCCATCCGCCGCAGCGTCTCGACATCCCCACTTCTTCCCCGGCCGAACCCGTGATCGTGTCCGATCACCAGCTCGCGGACCGCACACCGCTCGAGCAGAACGTCGCGCACGAAACCCTCGGGCGTGAGCCCCGCCAGGTAGCGATCGAAGCGCAGGAGAAGCACGTAATCAAGCGGGGATTGCACCAAAATTTCCAGCCGCTCCGCCCCAGTGGTCAGGAGGGGTGGCGCCGCGCCGGGATTCACCACCTCGAGCGGGTGGGGATCGAACGTCACCAACACGCTCGCCCGGCCGGCGGCTCGGGCTCGCCGGCCGATTTCCTGAAGCACCGCCTGGTGCCCCAGGTGAACCCCGTCGAAGGAGCCGACGGTGACGGTGCTGCCATTCGGCAGGTGGGGCAGCGAGGCAGCGGGGCGGCGGGACGGCGGTGCACTCATGCAGTGTCCAAGACGACCGTAGGACGGAGCCAACCGTCCTCAGCCTGAGCGACCGCAATTAGCTCTCCCTTCCCGAGCAGGGCGACGACCGCCCCGCTGCCCCGCTGCCCCGCCGCCTCGCTGTCCCTCACCGCCCGTCCATGAACCACCGCGTTGCACGCGGTCTCGTCCAAATCCACGCTGGGCAGATCGCGAAGCACGGATTGGGGGCTGAGGAGTGCTGCCGGGCCGAGCTGCTCCAGGGGCACAGCGTCTTCGACCACGAGCGATCCGATGGCCTCGCGACGGAGCGCGGTGAGGTGGGCACCAACGCCAAGCTGATTGCCCAAGTCGCGGGCCAGGGCGCGAATGTAAGTGCCCGGACCGACCACGGCGCGAAAACGCAGCTCGGGAGGACTATAGTTCACCAGCTCGATGTCGTGGACCATCACCGGGACCTCGGCCAGCTCCACCGGCTCACCCCGCCGGGCCTTTCGGTAGCTGCGCTCGCCGGCGACCC
>DATFQK010000122.1:0-5856 GCA_035264345.1 Gemmatimonadales bacterium
ACTGGTGACTGAGGACTGAGGACTTTCCTCGTGACTCGCGACTCGTGACTCCCGACTCGTCCCTCGACGGCGCCCGAACCTAGCCGGGGAACCCACGATCCTCAACCGAAGTGGTTGAACCCTCGCAGCTCGACGGCCCGACCCTCGAGACTGAATCGTACCCCGTTCCCCGCCCTTATGGTGCCAATTCGGGTCAAGGGAATCTCTGAGGCTCGGGCGAATTCACCCGCGGCATCAAAGTCCGGCGGCAGCGCCACCAGCAGCTCGAAGTCCTCACCCGCCTCCGCCGCAAAGCGCTCCGGCAATTCCCGCAGCCGGTTTGCTTCCTGACTCACGTCGTGAGCCACCGGTACCAGAGCGAGATCGATCTCTACCGCCACACCGGAAGCGGCGGCAAGGTGCGCCGCATCGCCGCCTAGCCCGTCGCTGAGATCGAGCATGGCCCGAGCGCCGTGTTGGGCCAGCCATTGCCCGGCCGTGATCCTGGGCTCCGGACGGGCATAGCGCCGACGGGGTTCTGCCTGAGGCTCCCCACCTCGGCGCCACGCCTCCAGCGCGGCGCGGGATCCGCCCAATGCACCGGTCACCCAGAGTCCGTCGCCGGGTCTGGCACCGTCGCGGGTCACCGGCTGGCTGGTCTTCCCGATTACGGTGACCGCGATGCTCCAGACAGGGCCGGACGAGAGGTCCCCTCCCGATACGGTGGCTCCGACCGAGCCGGTGGCCGCGCCGACACCCTGCATCACCTTCAGCAGATCGGCCTCGCCCGCTCCCTCGGGGATCGTAACCGCAGATAGCAAGCCCAGTGGCTCCGCGCCTTCGGCGGCGAGATCGGAAAGCGCCGCCGCCGCCGCGCGCCACCCAATCTCTTCCAGCGAGATCCAATCGCGCCGGAAGTGGATCCCTTCGACGCTCACGTCGGTGCTGAGCGCGAAGAAGCTGTTACCGGAAGGAAACAGCGCGCAGTCGTCGCCCAGACCGGAAGCGCGTGAGCCCAGCATCTCGATGATTCCGCGAATCCGGTCGAACTCCGCGCCTGGACCCAGTGCGAGACTCCGCTTCGGGCCCGCCTCGGGCTTCACGGCCGGATCACATTGAGCCGGAAGCGCACCAGGCCGCCGTCGGTCGCGACCCAGAGATATTCCTCGTCGACCGCGAGGTCGTTGGCGGCACCGGGGAGGTCGCCTTCCCGAAGCGGACGCAGCGGTGGGGTCGTGAGCCGGGCAAAGCCGACACCGCGATCACCGGCGACCCAGAATCCCTCCCGGTCGGCCACGAAGCGCCTGAGCCTTCCCAACAGGCCCGACAGGTTAGGACCAAGGGTCCACTGCCGGCTGCGGGGATTGCGCCAAAGCAGTTGATCTCGAGTGAGCGCCACCAGGGTATCGGCGAGCGGAGCCAGGTCGACCACGTCGGCCTGCAGGCTGGGAGAAGCCAATTCGGCGGGGCGCACCAAAGTTTGCCCGTCCGGCAGCGCCAGGAGGAGCCCCGCTGGCGTGCCGGCCCAGACCGTGTCCCCCGATGGGAACACCGTGTACACCGCATCACTGTACTGCGGGGCAATCCGCTCGACCCGAAGTGAGTCGCCCAGCCTAGCGGCTCCATGCGCCGTGCCCACGACGATCCGGCCCGCGCGAGAGACGATCGAGTACACCCGGCTGTCGGGAAGACCCTGCCGCTGATCCACCAGGCGGACGCTGCTGTCCGATGGCTCCACCCGCGCCACCCCAAGATCGGTGGCCGCCCAGATCGCCCTTCCCTGGCCCGCCAGCTCTTTCACCTGGCTGAACGGGGTTCCCATGGCCGAGGTCCCGGGCAGTGAAAGGAACCGCGCCAGATCGGTCGATACGAACGTGACTGCGGCATCGTTGAAGGAGGTCCGGTCGGTCGCGGCCCATACCCCGCCCGGCCAGCTGAACACGGCGCTCACCCGATTGCTCGGAAGCCCAAAGCTCATTCGCTGCGGCAGCGGTGATCCATCTGCCAGGTAGAGAACCCCCAATCCCGACGTTCCCAGGAACCAGCCGCGATTGTCGAACGAGCGGGCGGCGGCGGTGTACCGAACGGTGCGCAGGCGATTATCGGTGAGGATCGCTGCGGCGTTGGCCTGGAGCGCCGGGTTGGCGCGGATCGCCTCCGCCACGGTTTGCGGCGCGGTGGGATTACCCGGCGGTGGTGAGGGTTGAGGGAACGTTCCACCGCGGGGGACCAGTTGCCATCCTGAGCGAGTCCGCAGAAACAACCCTGCACCCGGGTTGTCCTGATCGAACGCGAGGGCCTGTATCCCCTCGGGAACGAGCCCCTGGTCCCAGATCTGAATGTCGGGCTGGTAGTGAATCCAGCGATCAGTTCGGGCCAGCCACAGCGAATTGTCCAGCGGATCGATGATACCAGCGAACACCTGCGTCAGCAGGTTGCGATCGGGAGGATCATAGGAGCCCTCCCAGCGCTGGAACTGGGGATTCCAGATCAGGACGCCGCTGGTGGACACCATGTACACCCGCTCGGCGGACGCGGCGATGGCATTGATTCGACTGAAATCGCCGATGACGGTGCGATCTTCGGGTCGCCAATCGCGGCTGAACGACTGAGCGTGGCTCCGCGGGGGGCAGATCAGGAGGACAACGGCAAGCAGGCGACGCATGGGGAGAATCTACATCGCTACGGACCCGACCTCAGGTTATCTGGGGACGGGGGAGCTCGAACAGGATCGGTGCCCGCGGCGCCGGCCGCTCCGCTCGAAGCAGCTCCCATTCCCGCCAGAGATCGGGAAATGCGCTTACCACGTCCATCGGGCGAAGCGCCCGGGCCGTGTGACGTCGCGCCGCTGCGTCCGCAGCGCGTCCCAGTGCCTGTGCGGCCAGCGCGGCAGCGGCAGCCGGGTCCAAGCCCTGAGCCAGTCCGGTGCTCACCAGGCCAGTGAGTACGTCGCCGCTGCCGCCGGTGGCCAGCCCCGGATTGCCTGCGGCCACGGTCAGAAGCGAAGCACCGGGTGACGCCACCACACTGGGAACTCCCTTCAACAGCACGGTAGCCCCGACGGTCTGCGCGGCGCTCGCCGCCGCGGACCAGGGATCGAGCTCACGCACCGAAGCCAGATCGGGAAACAGGGTGCGGAACTCACCCGGATGCGGGGTCAGCACCAACCGCCGCCCTCGGGCAAGCTGTGCCAGCTCGGCCACCCGTCCCCCGAAGGCCACCAGCGCGTCGGCATCGAGCACCGCTGCCCTGGCTACGTCAACCATCGAGGCAACCAGCTCGCGCCTTCCCTGCTCCCGGCCGAGCCCGGGCCCAATCGCAAGCGCGTCGGCTTTCTGGATCAACTCGAGTAGCGCGGTGCTGGCGGGCTGATCGAAGGGCTGGGCCAGAGTCTGAAGATCCGGCTCCGCCTGCACCAATGCCGCGACCGTCTCCGGCGGAGCCACCGCGTGGACCAAACCGGCCCCTGCTGCAAATGCGGCCCGCGCGGCCATCCGGATGGCGCCGGTCATACCGGCCGCTCCGCCCACAATAACTACCCGCCCGCGGGTGCCCTTGTGATCTCGCGCCTGGAGCCGGTGCAGCCATTCGACGGCCTGAGCGTCGGTAATCAGGGTAGGCCAAGCCGGATCGGGCGTCGGAAGTCCGATATCGACCACCACCACGTTGCCCACTTCATCACGGGCGAGCACATGTCCCCGCCGGAGGCCGCCGAAGGTCACGGTAAGATCCGCGCGAATGGGGCCGTACACGACGCCGGTCGAGAGATCCACCCCAGTCGGCCCATCTATCGCCAGCACCGGGATCTCGAGGTCGTGGATCCGTTCGACCAGCGAAGCCATAGCGGGACGGGGAGCGCCGGATGCGCCGGTGCCGAGCAGCGCGTCCACCGCAAGCGCCACGATGGGCCAGGGACCATCGGGACTCACCTCCCGCACGCCTTCGGCCCGCGCCAGCCGCGCCATCCTCTCGCACAGCTCGGATGCAGGTGGACTCGATGCGACCCAGACCGGCACCTCCAGACGGTGGAGCGCCCGGGCGAGAACCCATCCATCGCCTCCGTTGTTGCCTGGTCCCGCCGCCACCAGCACGCCGGTCCGGAGCAAGCGCGCGTAGCGGTCGGAAAGCACGACGGCCACCGCGCGCCCGGCACTCTCCATCAGGGTAGCCAGCTCCACGCCTGCGGCAACCGACCGCTGGTCCCAGGTTTTTGATTGTTCGGGGGTAAGGACGGGAATGGGGGGCATGGAAGGAGACGAAATGCTAAACGCGTGAGCGGGGAACCAAAAGCGTGAGCGGTGAGCGGTAGGGCATGAAACTCCTGTTGTACTCAGCAGTCAGGATCTAGATCCCGCTCATGACCTTGGAGCTCCCGCTTACTACTTACGTTCGTGTCTCCTGCTCACGTTTTTTATTTGTAGCTCTGCCCTATCGCCCGGCCAAAACTGATTTCTCCATTGTCGATGCGCAGATTGAAGCCGCAGTCGGGATTGGTGCAGACCCACGCCTTATATGTGATCGGCGCACCCTCGCGGCCATAGTCGGAAAGTGGAATAAGGGTTCCCTGCGAGCACTTCTGACAGGCCGGCCACTCCTTCGTCTCCATGTTCCCTCCCATGCGCTAGGCTCCGCGCAGCCCCTGCCATTCATAGGTATCGCCGAACACATCGGCGAACTGGTACACTCCTTGGAAATCGGATTCAGTATCTCCCGGCTGCGTGACCAAAAGTCCAACCTCCACCAGGGTGAAGACGATTCGTCCGATGTCCTCCGTGCGGGTGATGCCCCAGTGGGTCAGCACTCCCTGAGCCAGGAGACCGAATTGCTGCTGGGCGAAGTCCCGGCAGGCCCAGGCCAGCTCGGGCCCGCTCACGTGGCGGCGAACCTCGAGGCGGTTCTGAAGAAACTCGATGGTTGCCAGAACGAAGAGGTACGCGCGCTCGTGGTATTGGCCTCCCCGGGCGCGAATGCGTGCCAGTATGTCGTCCGCCAGCTGCAGCTCGCTCACTTATGTGCCCCTACCGGAGTGCCGCCCCTAACCTTGGCTCCGTCAAGGGCGGGTCGAACGGGTTTCTCTGTGCTGTAAAGGGGGAACGCCGATGTGAGCTCCTCGACCTCGGCCCGCACCTCGATCAGCGTGTCTTCATCACTGGAATAGCTCAGAGCCCGGTCGATGAGCTCAGCCACCTTCCGCATCTCAGCCACACCCATCCCTCGGGTGGTAACGGCGGGAGTGCCCAGCCGGATGCCACTGGTCACGAATGGCGACTGCGGGTCATCGGGTATGGTGTTCTTGTTTACGGTGATGCCAGCCTCGCCCAGGATCTTCTCGGCGGCTTTCCCCGTGAGTTCTTTCGGCCTCAGATCTACCAGCATGAGGTGCGAGTCAGTGCCACCCGATACGATAGCAAAGCCCCGCGCGGTCAACTCGTCGGCCAGGACCTTGGCGTTCTGCACCACCTGCCGGGCGTATTCCTTGAAGTCGTTGGTCAGCGCCTCTCCGAAGGCCACGGCCTTGGCGGCGATCACGTGCTGCAGCGGACCACCCTGGGTGCCGGGAAAAACCGACTTGTCGATGGCTTTGGCGTGCTCGATGGTGCAAAGGATCAGGCCGGCGCGCGGGCCACGCAACGTCTTGTGGGTAGTGCTGGTGACCACCTGAGCGTGAGGAATGGGCGAGGGGTACACCCCACCGGCTACCAGCCCCGCGAAGTGGGCCATATCTACCAGGAAGAAGGCCCCGATCTCGTCGGCAATGGAGCGGAACGCGGCGAAGTCGATGATCCGGGCGTAAGCGCTGCCGCCCGCGATGATGAGCCTGGGCCGTTCCTGGCGGGCCTGATCGCGCACCTTGTCGTAGTCGATCCTGCCGGTGGC
>DATFQK010000123.1:0-3935 GCA_035264345.1 Gemmatimonadales bacterium
CTCGGGATATTCCCGGAACTCACGGTCGGGCTGGCGAAGCCGGGAGTAGAATTCGCGGCTACCCTCGGGCGGCACCATTCGATCCGCCGATCCATGGAGGATGAGCACCGGCACCGAGAACTCTTCGGCCTGACCCTGCACCCGGGCGATTGCAGAGGTCACTTCGGTCGAAAGTCGTGCGGTGCCCCACCGGTGAAACAATGGATCGGCCAGAACCGCCTCGATGACGGCCGGATCCCGGGCGAGTCCGCTCAGGTCCATTCCCACGCGAAGGGTAAACCGGGGCGCTACTCGGGAGAGTACCCGGCCCATGGCCATAAGCACCGGCGGCACGCCGAGCTTGCCGAGGGGCGGGGCCGCGGCGATGACGCCGGCCAGGCCCTCCGGATAGTGCAAGGCGTACTCGAGGACGATCAATCCTCCAAGGCTATTGCCCAGAACGAAGAGCGGCAGGTCGGGCTGCCAGCCTCGGACTCGATTCAGAAAGCGGCGAAGATCTTCGCGATATTGATCCCAGCGCCTGATGTACGCCCGCTGGCCCGGTGACCGGCCGTTCCCTCTCAGATCGAAAGCATAGAGCGCCATGCCTCGAGGCGGGAAGAACTCCGCCAGAGTGGGGTACAGACTGCTGTGGTCGCCCAGGCCGTGCAGGTTCACCAGTACGGCTCTCGGAGCATGAGCCGGAAGCCAGCTCTGCCAGAAGAGCTCGGTACCGCCCGATCCGGTAAACCGTCCCTCCCGATGGGACACCGCGACGCTTGACAAAGTCATCCTCCACTTTCGAACATAGTGGGCGCGCTTCCTGGCGTGCAGCATACACGCGTACGGATCGAAGCTCCTCGAGACAGCTCGAACCAGCCATGTCTCTTCCGGACGGGCTTCATCAGCCGGTACGTGCAGCTTCTCGTTGGCCCGAGTCGGACGCCCGCTTTCTCCCGTGCGTCGGTCCTGCTCCTACTGGTTCTCATTCAACACATAGAGGTGATGGTGATGGCGTATAACACTTGAGACTCGCGGCTCGCCACGCTGGCGGCGCTCGCAGGTAGCAACTCAGGGAATCTTCTTTGACACGGGAAGCGACCGGATCCGGCCGGAATCGACCCCGACTCTCAAGGAGATCGGGACGATGCTGAAGGAACACCCCGAGCTCAAGCTCGTCATCGAGGGCCACACGGATGATGTCGGGAAGCCTGATGCCAACCAAGGGCTGAGCGAGAAGCGGGCCAATGCCGTTCGCCAGTACCTCGTCGATACCTATCAGATTGAGGGGGCTCGTCTACAGGCGAAAGGGCTGGGTCAGACCAAGCCCGTGGGCAGTAACGAGACTCCGGAAGGCCGGCAGAACAACCGCCGGGTGGAGTTGGTCAAGTCCTGAGGTGAATCCCCACGAGGCCGCCGCTCTTCGCGAGCGGCGCCGTCGTTCCTGCTACATGCCCGCACCCTTCAGCCGGGCCGCCACCAATTCCATATCCTTCTTTCGAAGCTCTACCGCACGGGGCTTGATTGCCTCCACCACTTCGGCGGGCACTTCCTGCTGCATCCGCTGAATCTGGGTCTCGTTTCCCTTGCGCAACTCGTCCCGCTGCGCCTGGGGGAGGCTGGTGGTGTCGATTCCGCCGAGTGAGGGCGTCAGGTATCCCACCACGGCAGAGAGATTGCTCCGGATGAACTTGTAGCGCTCCGGGTCTACGCCTGCCGCCTTCGCTCCAGCCTCTACCGTGGCCATCTCCTGGACGCCCATCATCGCGTTCAAGGTATCATCGCTGGTCCGCGCGCTCTTGAGCTTGGCGCCCGCTTCACGCACCGCCCGCAGCTCGCCCTCCATTCCCTTCGTCCAGCGGTCGATATCGGCCGGAGTGAGAGGCGCCGCGGTGGGGTTGCCGCTTGGCTGTGCTGCCGGAGCGGCGCTGGCTGAAGTATCCTGGGCAGCGGATTCCTCACTCGAGGCGGTGTCCGCGGAAACGTCGGGTTGAGCGTCCTTCCGGCCGCAAGCAAAGAGCAGCGCAATGGCGAGCAGTCCGGCAGACGCAGCCTGGGAACCAAAGGCTCTGAACATGGATCCTCAATGGGGGAGAGTCGACGGGATCGGAAGGTGCGAGTATAGGAAGTCTCGGGAAGGCTGTCCAGCTTGCGGCGCTGCCTCACGTGACCACCACTGGTTCTCCTTCCCGCAGCCAGGTGTCGATTGCGCCCCGGACTTCTGCCACCGAGCGACGCACCGGGGCGGCCGCAGAGCTGCTGGAGTTGACGTGGGGCAGGAACTCGAGCAGGTACAGGGTCGGTCCCGCATTGCGCGCGTGCTCCGCCACGAATCCCGCGAGAGCGCTGCCCCAACCGTGAGAGGGCTCGGGTCGGGGCACCGGACCTCGGCGATGCCGCTCCAGCTCACCGATGATCTGGGTCCGGCTGAGCCTTCGTCGCTGATAGCGACCGCGATGCTCTCGCTCATCGTCCAGCGAACTCTCCTGTCGAGTCCGGACCAGATCGCAGGAGCAGGCACCCACCAGAAGCTGGGCCACCGTTCTGGCCGACGGGTGCAGCCGAGTCAGCCGGGCGCGCTCAGCGCTGGGGGCAAGGTCCGCCGTCAGGCCGGAGGGGAGCATCGAGCGGATCTCACTGAGCGTCAGGGGACTCGCGATGCTAAGGAAGAAGCACATGGGTCAGTCGCCAGTCGCCAGTCCGCAGTCCATAGCCGATGCCGGTATAGATGGCATATCAATGGAACGAAGCGGCGAGCCGATTAGAAGAATGTCTGTACAAGGGTGACTGGTGACTGGTGACTGACGACTGGGGACTGAAGCAACTGTGAACTGGCGACTGCGGACTGGCGACTGGCGGCCTGTGCCTCAGATCGGCAAATCGTCTCGGACCAGCACCAGGATCGCGGCCTGCGGCACCACCAGGTACTTCCGCTCCTCGAAGGTGATCTCCACCGAGGCCTTCCGAAAAAAGATGGCATGGTCGCCCACCTTGGCTTGCATCCCGCGGCTCCGGCCTTCCCGAGCATCGATCTTCCAGGGCTCATCGTCCAAGGTGCTGAGGTCCGCCACCGGGGTTCCCGGACCGGTGGCGACGATCAGTCCGGTCTGCACCTGTTGGGCGTCGATTGCGGTGGCGGGGAGGTACAGACCCACCCGGGTGCGCTCATCGCCATCCTCGGGCGTAATGAGGACCCGATCGCCCACCACCAGTAGCTGCTTCTTGGGAAATTCCATCAACCGTTGGTTCCGTTGCCTTTGGCCGCATTGGCCCCCGCTTCTGCCTGATGCACGGTAACCAGATCGATGATGCGGAGCTTCCGGATAGCGGTGGGGAGCCGGAGCGTTACCTCCTCGCCCACCTTCCCGTTGCCAAGGGCACGTCCCAGAGGCGACGCCAGCGAGATGTGCCCGGCATCGAAGTCCATCATCTCGGCCAGCACCACGACGTACGTATCGGTTTCGTTGGTCTCCAGGTCCAGCACGGTGACCCGGGACCCCAGCCCCACGCGATCGGTGGGCGCTTCGGTATTGGCCAGCTGACCCAACTGACTCAGCCTCTGGTGCAGCTGTCCCAGACGGGCCTGCACGAACTGCTGTCTCTCCAGGGCCGCCTTGTACTCGGAGTTTTCACGGAGGTCCCCGAGCTCCACCGCCTGAGCGATGGCCTGGGGCAGCAGGATGTTGAGCTCATGGCTGAGCTGGTCGATTTCACGGCCAAGCTTTTCTCGCATTTCACGGATCATTGGTGCAACCAGGCGTAAAAAGGAATCGGCCCGGAGATGAGATCTCCAGGCTTGAGGAAACTCCATGCAAAAGATACCCTCGGCAGCAGCATGGCGGAATGCCACGCGTTTCCTTGACACCTTTAAGGGCCAAGGGTAAAGTGCTGCTGGCTCAGGCTTTTCCACTGACTTGGTGGCTTCTTACGAACAGGATGAACGCGTAAATGTTGAG
>DATFQK010000124.1:0-7118 GCA_035264345.1 Gemmatimonadales bacterium
CGCCGGCGTGTACCGCAACCGGCTCCGAATCGGCATGGCACTCCAGGCCGATCCCACGGTGCAGTACGCCATCAGTCTGAAAAGGGGAAAGCGGAAAACCCGCCTGTTCGAGAAGGATTATCAGTTCAACTCGCCCTATAACACGTATCTGAATCCCGGACTGCCCCCGGGCCCGGTGAACTCGCCCAGCCGCCGGAGCATCGAGGCTTCACTCTACCCGGCGGACGTTCGCTATCTCTATTTCGTGGCCGGACCGGACGGGCGCCACGTCTTCTCTCGCACCTACGGCGAGCATCTCAGAGCCATCAGAAGGCTCAGACAGGGAGGCTAGCTCGGTACTCCCTTGCCGCCGCCTCGATGTCGCTCGCCCCGAGTATCCCCGACACAACCGCCACGCCGGCTCCCCCCAGCGATAGCACCGGGCCCGTGTCCACCGGTCTGATGCCGCCGATGGCAATGCAAGGCTTGCCCCGCGCCAGCTCGACAATCTGCCGAAAGCCGTCCGCGCCTAACGCGGCGCCGGCGTCTCCCTTGGTCGCGGTCTCGCGCCAAGGTCCCACGCCCCAGTAATCCGCTTCAGCAGCCGGCGCGGCCTCGGCTGCAGTTCCAACCGATGCACCGATAATGAAACCAGGCGGACTGATGGCTCGGGCCAGATTCACTGGAATGTCGTCGGGGCCGAGATGTACGCCCGCGGCACCGGCGGCAATAGCGATATCGGGTCGGTCGTTGACCAGCACCGGAACATCCAGCCCGGCCACGAGCACTCGTACCAGCTCGACCAGTTCCCTCGCAGTCTTGTGTTTGAGCCTGACCTGTAGCGCCGTCATGCCTCCCCGCTGGGCGGCACGGGCCAGCTGCAGCAGGTCTCTCCCCTGAACCAGCCGATCATCCGTCACCACCATCAGGCGGAGGAGCGACGCTACATTATGTCTCATGCCGTCTCCAGCTCGCCTTCATGGTATCCGAGGGGCTACTACCGTCAGCCGGAACGATGGCGGCGAGATCCTGTCTGCCACCGATGAGCTGCTGCGGGCCCTGATCGATGCCAACCACCTCGAGCCTGACGACATCGTCAGTGCCCTCTTCACGGTGACCCGGGATCTGGACGCCGCGTTTCCGGCTCGAGCTGCCGAAGAGTTCGGCTGGAATATCGTGGCTCTGCTGCATGCCACTGAAATTCCGGTTCCCGGCTCGCTGCCCCGGTGTATTCGACTTCTGGTTCACGCCTATACCACCCGCAGCCGTTCGGAAATCAAGCATTGCTATCTACGAGGAGCCACGGTTCTGCGGCCCGATCGGGCTTGACCGTCGCCACGGTGACCTCTCGCGGCGCGGAGCGCTGGGTTCGAGGCCACCCATGGATCTACCGCAGTGAGGTGCTGGCCGCCCCGGAGAATGCAGGGCTGGTCAGGGTTGAGAATGCCCGCGGAAAGTTTCTGGGTCAGGCGCTCCACTCGCCCTCATCGGAGATCCGGCTCCGGCTGCTGGAGCGAAGTGAGGCGTCGGTGGATGTGGCGTGGTGGCGGGAGAGAATCTCGCAGGCCGCCTCCCGCCGCCAGAGCATCGATGCCACCGGATACCGGGTCGTCCACGGCGAGGGAGACGCACTCCCTTCGCTGGTGGTGGATCGTTACGACCGCTGGCTGGTGGTGCAGGTGCTCTCCGCCGGCTTGGAGACCATGCGAGACCGGATCATCGACGCTCTGACCGAGGTGCTGAAGCCGGAAGGGATTCTGGTGCGAAACGATGTTCCGGTCCGCCGGCGCGAGGGACTGACGCTGGCGCCAGAGCTGGTCCAGGGAACCGTTCCGGAGGAGGTCGAGGTGCGGGAGGGGCTGGTCCGCTATCTGGCCGCACCCTGGCGCGGCCAGAAGACCGGCGCCTTCCTGGATCAACGTCCCAACCGGGCCCTGGCGGGAGATCTGATGCAGGCCGGTGGCCAGGCGCTGGACTGTTTCACCTATCATGGGTCGTTCGCGCTGCACCTGGCCCGGCGGGCCGCTCACGTCCTGGCGCTCGACTCCAGCCGGGAGGCCCTGGAGCGAGGCGGCGCCAACGCGGCGCTCAACGGGCAGGCTAACATCGAATGGCGAGAGGCCAATGCGCCGGAGGCGCTGCGGCAGATGGAGCGGGCGCGGGAGCGGTTCGACGCCATTGTGCTGGATCCGCCGGCGTTCGCAAAATCACGCGCCTCGGTACCGGATGCGCTTCGGGGATACCGCGAAATCAATCTGCGCGCGCTCCGGCTCCTGGCGCCGGGAGGATTCCTCCTGACCGCCTCCTGCTCGTTCCATGTCCGGCTGCCACAATTCCTGAGCATGCTGAGTGAAGCAGCGGGCGACAGCGGACGCCGGGTGGTGCTGCAGCGGATTCTGGGCCAGGGCGAGGACCATCCGGAAGTGCTCACGATCCCCGAAACCGGATATCTGAAAGGCGCGGTACTCAGAGCGGTCTAGAGTCGAAGGTTCCGGGTCTATTCAGGCCTGGACCCTAGACTTTAGACCTTGGACTTCTCAACTTGCACCATGCCCAGCGGAGCAGACTCTCGGGAGAAATCGTCCGGGGTACGCCGGGTCCTTGGCGGCATCCTGGTCGCCAACATCGTTGTGGTCATCGTGAAATTCGCGATTGGGGTGAACACCAATTCCTTGGCGGTATTCGGTGATGCCCTGCAGTCGTCGGTCGATTCGGCCAACAATCTCTTCGCCATCTTCGTGGTTCGGGTAGCCGCCAAGGCGCCCGACGAGGATCATCCTTATGGACACGCGAAGTTCGAAACCCTCGGCGCCCTGCTCATCGCCCTCCTCCTGGCGCTCTCTATCTTTGAACTGGTTCGCGGAGCCATCGCCCGTCTGATTACCGGCTCTCCTGTGGTGAGCGTCTCGAGCACGGCCCTCGCGCTGCTCGTCTTTACTCTGCTGGTAAACATCGGGGTGGTCTGGTTCGAGACCCGGGCAGGCCGCAGGCTCGCCAGCGATCTGCTTCTGGCCGACGCACTGCACACCCGCACCGACGTGTTCATCACCCTCGGCGTTCTGGCCGGGTTGTTCCTGGCCCGCTCCGGTCTGGAGTGGGCCGATCCCGCGCTCGCTCTCATCGTGGCCATTCTGGTGGGCCGAGCCGGCTACCAGATCCTCCGCCGGTCGATTCCCACCCTGGTTGATGAACGGGCGCTGGACCAGGTCACCATCCAGCGAGAGGCCGAAGGTGTGGCGGGCGTGGTCTCAGCCTACGCCATCCGATCACGCCACGCCGGCGACCGTAGCTTTGCCGAGCTCACCATAGCGGTAGATGGAAGCTCCAACGTGACGAGCGCCCACCTGATTGCCGACCAAGTCGAGGACCGGCTGCGGCAGAGTCTGCAGCTGGATGAAGTCACGGTACACGTAGAGCCATGCTGAGCGCGACCCAGGTCCGGCAGACTTCACGGCGGCGACGGTCGCCCTACTCCGACAAGCAGCACTATCAGGAGTACATCCTCCAGCGGATCGAGGGCTACAAGAATTCGATCGGGAGAAACGAGCTGCTCCGCCTGGGCGACGAAGCGGCTACCGAGCTGCAGGCGACTTCCGAGGGTCAGTTCGTGCTCACCGAGGTGCTGATGCTGGAATCGGTCGACCGGCTGATCATGAAGCGGCTATCGCTCAAGCCGTACCGCCGATGGCGCCAACAGTTCCTCAAGCTGCGGGCGGCCCAGCGCACGCCTACCCATTGGGGGCTCGACCCCCACTGGCCCCTCAGCGCCATTCTTCCTCGAATCGAGCCGGAGGACTCGGCGCTGGTGGTCGGCAGCGCCGCCGCACCAACCACCTACCTGCTTGCCGCCCACGATGCAGCGGTCACCTTCCTGGCCGGAGAGCTGGGGTGCGTGGAACGGGTAGAGTCGCGCATGGCCGCGGAGGCTCTCTCCAGCCTGTTCGAGAGCTACGTCACGCACTTTGATCCCTGCCTGCCGGAGTTCCTCAACTTTCTGGACGGGTTCGACATCGTCATTCTCGACCCGGGCGTCCTGCTGCACCTGAGAAGCGCGTGTCGCAACCGGCTGGTCTCCGACCTTCAACGACGCAGCCGACCCGGTGGAGTCCACGTGCTCCTTCCGACCTGTGCGGCCATTGCCCCGGACGCACTCCGTTCCCTCTACTCCGATTGGACACAGGAAGAGATCAAGCGGCGGAAACGCGGCACCCTGGCGAAGAGCGCTCCCGGGCTGATTCTGTCCAAGCCGTGTCCCGCGGACACGGCATAGCTACCTGCCCGCGTCCGACCGACACGCAAAAACCCTGAGCTTACAACCGAAGTCATGTCTCTGCTTCGATATGGGGTGGCACTCCGCCCGGCACAGAGGGTGCTTCAGCGGGCGCCGTAGCTCCCCCTGGTAAGGAGAGGACCGTGACCCGAAGGACTTTCGTCGTGGCCCAGCCTGAACCGCTGGGGATAGTGATTCGGAGCGGCGCCCCACAGCCCAAGCCGGTGCGCTTCTGGGCCTATGTGTGGGCGACCGACGATGACGATGCGGTAGAGCTTCATTGGCATCAGAGGGTCCCCGCCGAGCACGCCGCGTAGGACCAGGCCCGCTTTAGTGCGGGTGTGCGGCGCGCCGAAACGCCCCCGAGCTCCGGTTCGGGGGTGTTTGTACGTTTAGTCGCGAGTCGCGAGCTATGAGGCAAGAACGCTGATAAGGGCTCTAACCTGTTTATCACCTGAACGTTTGAGAGAGTTTCTCGCGACTCGAGGCTCGTGACTCGCGACTGCTTCATCGCCCTTGCCCCCCACACTTTTCCCGTCTAAACTCGACTTATCAACACCTCGAAACGGTTGCAATGCCTACCCTGACGGTCAACGGCAAATCCATCCCCTTCCAACCCGGCGCCACCATTCTGGAAGCGGCGCGCACCGTTGGTATCGAGATCCCGACGCTGTGCTGGTACCCCAAGTTGCCTATCGTCGGCAACTGCCGGATCTGCCTGGTTTCGGTCCAAGGCCAAAACAAGCTGCTTCCGGCCTGCGCGACCGCCGCAGCCGATGGCATGGTGGTGGAAACAGAATCGAAACCGGCGGTGGACAGCCGGCGCGGTGTGCTCGATTTCCTGCTGGAGCGCTATCCCGGCGAGCATCTGCTTAACCGAGCCCCTCACGCATCGAACGGAGGCAACGGATCCACAGGCGAGGTCGCCGGAGGCAATGGCGGACGGTCGCACCCCCGGAATGAATTCGAACGCTATGTGGTGCAGTACGACGTGCCGGTGCGTTCCCATCACGAGCTGCCCCTGCGCACCGGTGATGAGCGCCCCGGCGACGTGATGATCCAGCACGACATGAGCACCTGTATTCTCTGCACCCGCTGCGTGCGGGCCTGCGAGGACATTCAGGAAGTGGGGGTGCTCGACGTCGCCATGCGGGGTGAGCATGCCCAGATCATCGTAGGCGGCGATGGCGACCCCGACCATGCCGGCTGTACCTGGTGCGGCGAATGCGTGCGAGTCTGCCCTACCGGGGCCATATTCGAGTTCATTCCGAAACAGCGTTTCGGCAGTGATGCGCTCCGAGCACCGGACCGGGTAGTCCGATCGGTCTGTCCCTACTGCGCTGTGGGATGTCAGCTCGACCTCCACGTCAAAGACGACACCGTTATGCGGGTCACCTCACCCTGGATCGAGGAGGCCACGCCTAACCAGGGGTCCACCTGCGTCAAGGGACGTTTCGGCTACGACTTCCCCCAGCACCGGGACCGACTCACCACGCCCCTCATCCGCAAGGGCTGGATGTTCCAGGACGGCCGCTGGATCTGGACCGGCGAGTGGCCGAGGCAGAGGGAAGGGCCCTGGCTCACCATCGAGGAGATGGGCGAGCGGAAGAAACCCAGGCCGCCGCTCCGGCAGGTTGGCAAGCCGCCGCTCACCGGGGTTCCGCGGCTGGGCGACGATGACGTGCGGGACCGCGTGGCCACCCCTGCAGGCTGGTACAGCGCCTTTCGCGAGGCCACCTGGGAGGAGGCGCTGAGCCTCACGGCTCAGGAGATCCTGAGGATTCGGGATCAACACGGGCCTCGGGCCCTGGGCGCGCTCTCGTCGGCCAAGTGCAGCAACGAAGACAATTACGCGTTCATGCGCATGGTGCGAGGTGCGTTCCGGACCAACAGCGTGGACCACTGCACCCGGCTCTGCCACAGCACCTCGGTGTCTGCCATGAACCGGGCGCTCAACACGGCGGCCGCTTCAGGCTCCATGCGCGAGATCGAAGAGGCCACCGACGTCATCTTCATTGCGGGCGCGAACACCACCGAATCACATCCGGTCTTCGGTGCTCTCATCAAGCGCGCGGTGGCACGCGGCGCCAAGCTGATCGTGGCCGATGTGCGCCGGGTCGAGCTGGCCGAGCTGGCCGACATCCACCTGCAGATGCTCCCCGGCACCGATGTGGCCCTGTTCAATACCATGTTGCATCACATCATCGACGCCGGTCTCACCGATCCCACCTTTATTGCCCAACGCACCCGCGAGTTCGAGAAAGTAGCGGCCGCCGTCCGGCCCTATACCCTGCAGATGGGCGAGAAGATCACCGGAATCCCACGGGAAACCATCCGACAGGCCGCGGAGATGTATGCCCGGGGTCCCCGGACGTCCACTCTCTGGGCCATGGGTCTCACCCAGCACGCCACCGGCACCGACATCGTAGCGAGCTTGCTCAATCTGCTCCTGGCCTGCGGAATGATCGGGAAGTGGGGCGCCCAGATGATGCCGATTCGGGGACAGAACAACGTACAAGGTGCCAGCGACGTCGGGGCCATTCCGTTCGCCTATACCGACTACCGGCCGGTTTCGCAGCCCGCCAACCGGGCGGAATACGCCCGGGCGTGGGGAGTGCCCGAGGAAGCCTTGTCGCTGGAAGACGGCATGATGGTGACGGAAATGACCCGGGATGACAGCCCCATTCGCGGTCTCTACATCATGGGTGAGAATCCCGTGATCTCCGATCCGAATATCGCTCACGCAGAGGCATGGGTCCGGGGTCTCGAGTTTCTGGCGGTGCAGGACCTCTTCCTGACCGAGACCGCCCGCTGGGCCGACGTGGTGCTGCCCGGCTCCTCTTTCGCGGAGAAGACCGGGACCTACGTG
>DATFQK010000125.1:0-6698 GCA_035264345.1 Gemmatimonadales bacterium
GCTGACAGCGATCAGGGCAGCCGCTCTTCCGGGCGTGCGATTTTCCGGGGTCCAGTTCACGCCGCGAGCGCCCGGCGATGCCAAGTATGCCGACACTGCGTTGGCCGGGATCCGGCTGGAGGTGACCGACCGTTCCTCGTACGACCCCACGGCCACTGCGGTTCATCTCCTGAGTGTGATAAGAAAGGCTCACCCGAAAGATTTTCGATGGATACCCCCGCACTTCGATCGTCTGGCCGGTGGCCCGGTATTGCGGCAGCAGATCGACGCCGGCGTCCCGGGGGACAGCATCGTGAAGAGCTGGCAGCCGGCATTGGAACATTTCCGCAATCGGCGCGGATCAGTGCTGCTCTACCCCGACCGCTAAAATCGGTGCTTTGTCTGCCCCGCTGCCCCCTGGCTCCGCGTAATTGCCCTAACCGGTTCTGCCAGTTATCCTTTCGCGGCAATTTTGATCACCCGTTTCCGCGAGGATCAAGCCGACGGTGAAGCTGCTACGTGCGCTGGAGAAGCCGTTTTACGCCACGGTTAACCCCTTGGTACAGCGGCTCATTCGCTCCGGGGTGCGGCCCAACACGATCACCACCGTGGGGACGGGTCTGGTTCTCGTGTCCGCGGTGGCGTACGCCACCGGCCACATCCGTTGGGGCGGCACCCTGCTCCTGCTGAGCGGAGTGGCCGACACCCTGGACGGCCAGGTGGCGCGAAGCGGTGCCATGGTCACCCGTTTCGGCGCGTTCTACGATTCCACCCTGGACCGGGTGGGCGATGGCGCGACCTTCATCGGGATCGGAGCGTTCCTGCTCACCGCGCCGGATGTGGCCTACCGGAACCTCGCCGTCATCATCTGCATGATCGCCATTCTGGGCTCGCTCCTGGTCTCCTACGCCAGAGCGCGGGCCGAGGGGTTAGGACTCGACTGCAAGGTTGGCATCGCGCAGCGGGCCGAGCGGGTCTTGCTGGTCGGTTTCGCATCGCTGCTGGCCGGCGCGGGTCCCCACGCCCTGCTGCTGGAATCGATCGTTGCCCTGCTGGCGCTCGCCTCGATCATCACGGTGGTGCAGCGCTTCGTCTATGTCTATCGGCATGCGGGGCTGGTGGACGAGGCTCTGCGGGCGGAAGAGCGGCTGCACGCTGAGACGGTCCAGCGGGTGGACGAGGTAAGGAAGATCAAGCGGCCGGCGCTGGACCCCCTGGCAAAAGGACATAGCAGTGGCTGAAGCGACAGTCCGGCAAATCGCGCCGGCGGACGGCAAGCTTGGAGTGTTGTGCGTAGGACTGGGTGCGGTGGCAACGACGTTCATGGCGGGAGTGGAGAACGTCCGCCGGGGAGCGGCTCGGCCGATCGGGTCGGTCACCCAGATGGGCACCATCCGGCTCGGCAAGCGAACCGAGAAGCGCGCGCCGCTGATCCGGGAATTCGTGCCGCTGGCGGCGCTGGACGATCTGGTATTCGGGGCCTGGGACCCTGTGCCGGACGACGCATATACCGCCGCCATCCACGCCGGCGTCCTGGACCGGCACGAGCACATCGAGCCCATCGCCGGTTTCCTCAAGAACATCAAGCCGATGCCCGCGGTGTTCGATCAGGCGTACGTCAAACGCCTGGAAGGCAAGAACGTCAAGCCGGGCAGCAGCAAGCGGGACCTGACCGAGGCCCTCCGCAAGGATATCCGCGACTTCAAGACCAAGCACAAATGCAGCCGCCTGGTGATGGTCTGGTGCGCCTCCACGGAGATCTTCATCAGTCCAGGTCCGGCCCATTGGACGCTGGAAGCATTCGAGAAGGCGGTCGACGCGAACGATCCCACGATCGCGCCCTCCATGCTGTACGCCTACGCGGCCATCATGGAACGGGTGCCCTTCGCCAACGGCGCTCCCAACTTGACCTGCGATTTTCCCGCGATGGAGCAGCTGGCCAAGAGCAAGGGCGTGCCCATCGGCGGGAAGGACTTCAAGACCGGCCAGACCATGGTCAAAACCGTGCTCTCGCCCATGTTCAAGGCCAGAATGCTGGGCGTGGCCGGATGGTATTCCACGAACATCCTGGGCAACCGGGATGGCGAAGTGCTGGATGATCCGGAGAGCTTCAAGACAAAGGAAGAGTCCAAGCTCGGCGTATTGGAGTACATCCTTCAGCCGGAGCTTTATCCCGAGCTGTACGGCAACATGTACCACAAGGTGCGGATCAACTATTACCCGCCGCGGGGCGACAACAAGGAGGGCTGGGACAACATCGACATCTTCGGGTGGCTGGGTTACCCGATGCAGATCAAGGTCGACTTCCTCTGCCGCGACTCGATTCTGGCCGCGCCCCTCGTGCTCGATCTGGCGCTCTTCTTCGATCTTTCACAGCGGGCCGGACTCACCGGGATCCAGGAGTGGCTCTCCTTCTATTTCAAGAGCCCGCAGGTGGCACCCGGACTCTACCCGGAGCACGATCTCTTCATTCAGCAGCTCAAGCTCAAGAACACACTTCGGTACCTGATGGGTGAGAAACAGATCACCCACCTGGGGATCGAGTACTACCTCGAAGATTGAGTGAAGTATTTCCACCGCACCCACCTCTCTCCTGACGACGTGCTGGCCGGCGCGGTCCAGTTCTTCGGCGCTACGCTCGCGCCGGTGGAGGAGGGGCCTCGTCGCCGCCAGTTTGCCGGTTCGATTGGCCGGATCGGGGTGTCGGTGCAGGCAGAAGGCGGCCACTATACCCTGGTCACCGTGGACACCAACCAGGTCGGCGAGAGTGAGGCCGACAAGCTCGCCAAGCGATTCCTCACCCTGGTACATACCCGGGCAGAACCGGGTCACCGTCCCATTGGGTCCTACTGATCTTTCATACCCCATCGCTCAACATGCCAGTGATGCCTAGGAGAATTTCCACGATGCTCGTCCCTCGCACGGTCTCGCGCCACGCTGCCCGGCTCCTGCTCCTCTTGCTGGCCGGGATGACGCTGCTCCCGGCCGGGCTCCCCGGACTGCTGGCCCAGGAGGTCCAGGGCGCCGAGCACCGGCCGGGGGGCGAGGTAAATCTCCGCCTGCCCGATCTGAATCAGGGCGATTTCCTCGGCTTCACCGGACACCAAATTCTGCTTACCGGTCTCGTGGTCTGCGTGCTGGGACTGCTGTTCGGGTTGATGAGCTATTCCCACGTCAAAAACCTGCCGGTACACCGGTCCATGGCCGAGATCTCGGAGCTGATCTACGAGACCTGTAAGGCATACATGGTCCAGCAGGGCAAGCTACTCCTGGTGCTGTTCGGCTTCATCGGCGCAGTCATCGTCGTCTACTTCGTGCTGACCGGCCTGGAGCTGCCGAAGATCCTGGTCATTCTCCTCTTCAGCATCATCGGTATGGCGGGCAGTTACGGGGTGGCCTGGTTCGGGATCCGGATCAACACCCTGGCCAACTCACGGACGGCGTTTGCGGCGCTTCGGGGCAAGGCGTGGCCGGTATCCGAGATCCCGCTTCGCTCCGGCATGAGCGTCGGCATGATGCTCATTTCCGTCGAGCTGCTGTTCATGCTGGCGATCCTGCTCTTCATCCCCTCGGATGTGGCCGGAGCCTGCTTCCTCGGCTTTGCCATCGGCGAATCGCTGGGCGCAGCGGCGCTGAGAATCGCGGGCGGCATCTTCACCAAGATCGCCGACATCGGGTCCGACCTGATGAAGGTGGTCTTCAAGATCAAGGAAGACGACGCCCGGAACCCCGGCGTGATCGCCGACTGCACCGGTGACAACGCCGGCGACTCGGTAGGACCCACGGCGGATGGATTCGAGACGTATGGCGTGACCGGCGTCGCCCTGATCTCGTTCATCGTGCTCGCGGTGGCGGACTCCTCGATCCAGGCTCAGCTGCTGGTGTGGATCTTCCTCATGCGGGTGATGATGGTGCTGGCATCCGGCTTCTCCTACCTGATCAGCAACAGCATGTCCCGGGCGCGTTACAGCGGTGGGGCCCGGTTCAACTTCGAGACTCCGCTCACCCAGCTGGTCTGGATGACGTCGTTGATCTCGATCGCACTTACTTATGTGCTCTCCTATGTCATCGTGCCCAGCCTGGGTGGTAATCCCGACCTGTGGTGGCAGCTCTCGACCGTGATCAGCTGCGGCACGCTGGCGGGCGCTATCATCCCGGAGCTGGTGAAGGTCTTCACCTCGACCGAGTCGCGGCATGTCCGCGAGGTGGTGACTTCCTCCCGCGAAGGAGGAGCGTCGCTCAACATCCTCTCGGGGTTCGTGGCGGGCAACTTCTCCGCCTACTGGCTGGGCATCACCATCATGGGGCTGATGGCCATCGCGTATGGCGTGAGCACGCTGGGCCTGGGCGATCTGATGAAGGCCCCGGCGATCTTCGCGTTCGGTCTGGTGGCGTTCGGCTTCCTGGGAATGGGCCCGGTGACCATTGCGGTGGACAGCTACGGTCCGGTCACGGACAACGCCCAGTCCATCTACGAGCTGTCGCTGATCGAGCAGACGCCTGGCGTCAAGCAGGACATCAAGCGCGACTACGGGTTCGATCTCGACTTCGAATCGGCTAAGGAGCTGCTGGAGGAAAACGACGGGGCAGGGAACACCTTCAAGGCCACGGCCAAGCCGGTGCTCATCGGCACGGCCGTCGTGGGAGCCACCACCATGATCTTTTCGATCATCATGGCGCTGACCCACGGCCTGACCGGCGGAATGGAAAACCTTTCGATTCTGCACCCGCCCTTCCTGCTCGGCTTGATCACGGGGGGAGCGGTGATCTACTGGTTTACCGGGGCGTCCACCCAGGCGGTGACCACCGGGGCCTACCGGGCGGTCGAGTTCATCAAGGCGAACATCAAGCTCGACGACATGGTGACCAAGGCGTCGGTGGAAGACAGCCGGCGAGTGGTGGAGATTTGTACCCAGTACGCCCAGAAGGGGATGTTCAACATCTTCCTGGGTGTGTTCTTCTCGACGCTGGCCTTCGCCTTCATCGAGCCGTTCTTCTTCATCGGCTACCTGATCTCGATCGCGATGTTCGGGCTCTTCCAGGCCATCTTCATGGCCAATGCCGGCGGGGCATGGGACAACGCGAAGAAGATCGTGGAGACCGAGCTGAAGATGAAGGGAACCGAGCTCCACGCGGCGTCTGTCGTGGGCGACACGGTGGGCGACCCCTTCAAGGACACTTCGTCGGTGGCGATGAACCCGGTAATCAAATTCACCACGTTGTTCGGGCTTCTCGCGGTGGAGCTGGGGGTCTATCTCAGCACAGGTGGCTCGGGCACGCTGAGCCGGGTGCTCGCGGTGGCGTTCTTCGTGGCTGCCCTGCTGTTCATCTATCGCTCGTTCTACGGTATGCGGATCGAGACCGAGCCTCAGGCAACCGGTGCTCGACGGCCGGTGACGGTCAAGGCATAAGCAGCCGAGCAACGACGATGCGGGGCGGCGACCTCGAACGGCGGGCTTTCTTGGGGAGGGCGGCCTGGCTGGGTGCCGCCGTCCTGACGCAGCATAGCTCCCAGTTTCCCAGCTCATGGCTCCGTTCTCTGACATCGGTTCGTCTGCGAGCGGAGCCGTTTCAGTTCGACGAAGTCTCGGTGAGTGCGCTGCAGAGGGAAATGCAGGCCGGTCGGCTCACCGCGAAAGCGATTACCGAGCACTACCTGCAGCGGATCGCCGAGCTGGACCGGAAGGGACCCTCCCTCTGCAGCATCATCGAGACCAATCCCGACGCGCTTGGTCTGGCCGAGGAGCTGGATCGGGAGTGGAAAGCCAAGGGACCCCGGGGTCCTCTGCACGGGATTCCAGTCATCCTCAAGGACAACATTGATACCGCCGACCGGATGACCACCACCGCCGGCTCGCTGGCGCTGGAGGGCTCGATTGCTTCTCGTGACGCCGGCCTTGCCGCGCGGCTCCGAGCCGGCGGCGCGGTCCTGCTGGCGAAAGCGAATATGAGCGAGTGGGCCAACATCAGGTCTACCCACTCGACCAGCGGCTGGAGCGCCCGGGGTGGTCAATGCCGCAATCCCTACGCACTCGACCGGAACCCTTGTGGGTCGAGCTCGGGCTCCGCGGTGGCGATTTCCGCGAATCTGGGTGTCGTCGCGGTGGGCACAGAGACGGATGGCTCCATTGTCTGTCCCGCCTCCACCACTGGAATCGTCGGGATCAAGCCCACCGTTGGATTGGTGAGCCGGGCCGGCATCATCCCGATTTCACATACCCAGGATACCGCGGGCCCGCTCTGTCGGAGCGTGGCCGACGCAGCGCTGCTGCTGAGCATCATGGCCGGAGCGGACCCTCGCGACTCCGCCACGGCGGGAGCAGGACGTCACAGCCAGGACTACACCAAATTTCTCGATCCCCGCGGTGTCCGGGGGAAACGCATCGGCGTGGCCCGGGCAAAATTCTTTGGCTACAGCGACGCAACCGACCGGCTGGCTGACGCAGCCCTGGACGTGCTGCGCCGGGAGGGCGCGGTATTGGTCGATCCAGCCGACGTGCCGCATACCGGCGACTACGACGAAGCCGAGCTCGATGTGCTGTTGTACGAGTTCAAGACGGATCTGGCGCGCTATCTCGAAACGCTGGGGCCCAAAGCGCCGGTTAAGGATCTCCAGGATGTTATCGCCTTCAACGAGCAGCACCGCGAGCAGGAGATGCCGTACTTTGGCCAGGAGCTTTTCCTCCAGGCCCAGAAGAAGGGGCCGCTCACCTCACCCA
>DATFQK010000126.1:0-3872 GCA_035264345.1 Gemmatimonadales bacterium
GCAATCAAGGCCCGCTCCTGTTGCGCCGTCGAGCCGAAAGTGCCGTCGATTCGCTGACGCGACATCAGCGGGGGAACTGCCCGTCGGATCGCTGCCCGCGCGGGGGACGTGCCCAGGGCAAGAAGCGTTTCGAGGGTATGGAACAGATCCGCCGTGGGCCAGGTACCATCGGGCGCCTGGTGCGCCGCGATTAACGAGGACAACCGGTCCCGAAGCTGGTGGCTGAGCGGGCTCAGAGCCAGCGCGTGAATCCCGGCGACGATCACGTCTGCGGCAAAGTATCCGTTCCAATCGGACCACTGCTCCTGAAGCTGATGCAGGCTGGCCAGGTGGCGCTGGACCGCCGCGCGATCTCCCCACCCCCCTCGCAATGCTGCGCGGAGAGCCAGGCAACTGATGGCGAAACGGGCCGCGGGATCGGCGCGAAACACTTTGCCGTTCGGCAACATGACGGGCGCGAGCCGTTGCTCGGGCGGAGCGGGTGAGAAGAACCCGGAGATGAAATGTTCACAGACGCGGTGGGCATGGCGGATCCGGCTGCAGCCCTGGCTGAAAGCTCCGGGCTTACCCTGAAGTCCCAGGATCCACTCCATCACTCGATCGCAGTGGCTCTCGGCGGCACCCAGATCCATGAGCTCATGGGCTCGCCAGATCGTTGGCACCGCGGCCGCCTCGGTCCGTTCGACGGCCGCGGACTCCTCCTCCAGCTGGCGAATCAGATGCTGCACCAGCTCTTCATCATCGGGAGCGGGGCCGGCCAGGGCGCGTCGAGCCAGCAGGCCCTGGCGGGTGGGAGTGGAGGCGAAGAAGAGGGCGAGGCGTTCGATTCCCTCGGTTGCGGGCACCGGTGGGTTCAGAAGGGCCTCATGCTCGGGGGCAGCACCCCGGCAGCACGGTTACCAGGTTGCCCGGATGGAATCGACGTCCAGCAGGTGACCACGGAACATGACGGTCTGGATCGACCGGGTGTTGCGGATGTCGGTAAGCGGATTCCTGGTGAGGACAATGAGGTCTGCCACCTTGCCGGGAGCAAGCAGTCCGAGGGAATCGACGCCGAGCAACACTGCAGCGTTCCGGGTCGCAGCCCGGAGTGCCTCCCTCGGGCTGATGCCGGCCGCAACCAGCAGCTCGAGCTCGCGGTGCTCACTGTAGCCCGGGACCAGAAGCTGGTTGGGAGAGTCGGTGCCGGTAGCAACCTTTCCCCCGGCCGCGACAAAGGCGCGGATGAAGAGATTTTGCATCGGACGGGACTGCCGGAAGACGGCAAAGTCCGCTGGGTCCCATCCAGCCCGCCGGATCATGCCCGGCACATCCCACTCTCGTCTGGCATCTTCCGGAACCTCCTGGAGCGCGGAATCCCGGAGGACAGCCGGATCGTCCAGCCGGCTCAGAGTCTCATGCAGTATCATCGTCGGCACGAGTGTTACCCGTTCCTGAGCCAGGCGTCCGGCCAGCTGGGTAAGCCCCGCCGAATCGAGATCGGCCCAGCCCCGTTCGAACGAGGTCCAGCCAGGGAAAAACCCGCGGTAGTGCGCCGCGAGCAGGGACGACCGCTCGCGCGAGATCGCCTCGGGCACGCCGGTCAGATGCTCGATCGACGAAATCCCGTCCTTGGCCGCGGCGAGCGCGTCGGTCAGCCCCAGGTGGGCCGCCACCGCAACGTTGAATGTGTGGGCTTCATCGAGGATGGCGCGGAGCAGCGGCGGGTCGATGTGAGTGTAGACCTTGATGAAGTCGACGCCCGCGCTCACCAGGCGATCAACAGCCTTGCGCGCGTCCTGCTCGCTGTTGACGCCGATAGCATCGGGGTAGGTGGTGGGAAGGCCATCGATCATCGCTCCCGCCGCGTACACACGGGGGGAGCCCCCCGACGGGGTGTTCGATCTCCGTCGGACCGAGATGACAGAATTCAGCGGCCCATGCATGTCGCGCACCGTGGTGACCCCCCAGGCGAGGTATCTCGCCGGCGCCCAGCCAGCAGCCTGGGCCAGGTGGGCATGGGCATCGATCAGTCCGGGGATGATCCAACGGCCGGTGAGATCGACCTGGCTGACCCCGCGAGGAGGCTCGAATCCGGAGCGAGGTCCAACCGATTCAACCTTGCCGCGGCGCACCAGTACGGCTGCATCGTCCAGGGGAGGTCCACCGGTGCCGTCGATCAAGGTGGCCCCTACCAGCGCCACACTGTCCTGGGCGCCTGGCTTGCAGGCCGCGAGAAGCACGCAACCGGCAAGTGTGCCAGCGACGAGTCGTTTAGCGCGGATCACTGGATGAGTGATCGTGAAGGATCTTCCAGCCCTCGGATCTTCGCTCCATGACCAGGGTAAACGGACCACTGGCCGTGGTGCTGTCGCCTCTCTGAAGAATGAATCGGGCGGTTACCAGGGCCAAAGTGGGACTGAGCGGCCGAACCTCGACCTCCTCGAAGTGGAGACTGTCCCGCCGGGCTCCGGGGGCAAACCGGGGAGCATAGTTGTTGCGAATGAAGTCGAACCCATGCCGCGACCGGCGGCCATCCACATAGGTGGTCGTGCTCTCCGCGGCGTAGTCCGACATGAATGCGTCCAGATCGCCCCGGTTCCAGTCACCGGCGGCCCGGTCCAGCTGAGCCGATAGGTGCCGGGTGAGCGCGGCACGATCGACGGAAGATGCCGCCGTCGGCTGCCCGGCGGGTCGACATGCCACCAGCAGCAGCATCAGAGTGGGCAAGCACGGACGCATGGAGATAGGGAAAGGGTGCTTCAAGGTGAATGACTCGCAGCGACGATGCAAGATCCGGCTCCGCCGACTTATACTTGGGCGATGACTGACGTCCAGCCTCAGTCGCCGGCCGATGCCCCCGGCCGGCGCTCGGGCGCGGTTCGCCACCGTCCGATCTCCGACTACGGGTTGATTGGCGACATGCGAACGGCGGCCCTGGTCGGCTTGGACGGAGCGATCGACTGGTGTTGTCTGCCCCGGTTCGACAGCGGCAGTGTGTTTGCCGCACTGCTCGACACTGAACGCGGTGGCACCTGGGCCATCCACCCGGAAGGCCGCTGGACCTCGTCCCAACGCTACCTCCCCCGCACCAACATTCTGGAGACCACCTTCCGTACTGCCGAGGGTGGGGTGGTCAGTCTCACCGACTTCATGCCGGTGGCCGAAGATGGCCGTCCATCGGGCCAGCACCCGGAGATCCACCGGCGGATGCGCTGCAGCCGCGGCCGAGTGCCCATGAGCATGACTTTCATGCCGCGGTTCGAGTATGGCGCTCGGACCACCCGGCTCGAGCTGCTCCGGGCGGGACTCTTCGCGACCGATCGTACCGACCAGGTGCTCACCCTCTCGAGCGCCAAGCCGTTCGAGTGGCAGGTCGAGCAGTCCACCGCGAGTGCGCGCTTCGAGTTGGAGAAAGGTGAAGAACGGTGGATGGTCCTGCGCTACGACGATGACGATATCCACCCGGTGGATCGGTACGAGAGCTCTCGGAAGCTGGACAATACCGCCGCCTTCTGGCAGCGGTGGTCAGCCAAGGTTCGCTACCGCGGCCCCTATCGTGGCATGGTGAAGCGCTCGGCGCTGGCCCTAAAGCTCCTGACCCATGCCGAGACCGGCGCCCTGATCGCCGCCCCAACCACCTCGCTGCCGGAGACGCTGGGCGGGGTCCGCAACTGGGACTACCGGTTTGTCTGGTTGCGCGATGCCGCCTTCACCCTGGCGGCACTGGATGCGGTAGGCCATTACCGGGAAGCCGACCAATTCATGCGCTTCCTGAAGAAGGTCTGTCGTCACGAAGGCGGCGGCCACCTCCAGATCATGTACGGCATCGATGGACGCCGGGACCTGATCGAACGCCAGTTGGATCATCTGAGCGGGTATCGCAACTCACG
>DATFQK010000127.1:0-9891 GCA_035264345.1 Gemmatimonadales bacterium
CCGGGGGATTCCAGTGCCAGGGTCCGCTCCACCAAGCCGAAGTTGAAACCGGCAATCAGCGCCGATCCCATTGCTTGCAGGCTGAGGGAGACCCACTGGTCGGACTCGCTGTGCTTGACCGAGATGCTGGCGCTGCCAGGCCTGAGCGCCGGCTCCTGATGGCGCATCCGGAGCAGGTCGGTGTACAGCGCGCGCAGCCTGGCGTGGTTCCCTTCCTCCGACCGCCGCCAGTCCAGGCTGGAACCGGCGAAGGTAGACTCGCTTTGAGGGTCGGGAATGTCCCCGGCCCAGCCAAACGCGGCGAATTCCCGTCGCCGTCCCTCTCGCACCGCCTGAATCAGATCGGCATCTCCGTGGCTCACGAAATACAGGAACGGATTGGTCTCACCGTATTCTTCGCCCATGAAGAGGAGTGGGACGTACGGTGACAGCAGCAAGAGTGCCGCGCCGAGCCTGAGCGCCGCGGGCTCCACCAGGACGGAGAGACGTTCTCCTCTGGCCCGGTTTCCCACCTGGTCGTGATTCTGGATGCAAACCACGAAACGATCCGCCGGCACATCGCCAGCGGGATGTCCGTAGCGGCGCAGCCGGTAGGGCGAGTACCGGCCATCGTTCACGAAGCGGTCCGCCAGGGCCTTGGCGACGGGACGCACGCCACCGAAGTCGGCAAAGTATCCCTGACTTTCGCCGGTCAGTGCGACGTGTACCGCATGGTGAAAATCATCGGTCCACTGGGCATCCAGGCCAAAGCCGCCGAGCTGCTGGCTCCGGATGAAGCGAGGGTCGTTCGCATCGCTCTCGGCGATGAGCACAACCCGGCGGCCCAGGGCATCGGCCTGCAGCCGAACGGCCGACGCAAGCTCCTCCAGGATGTGTACCGCACTCAGGTCGACCATCTGGTCCGCGGCATCCAGACGAAGACCATCCACGTGGAACTCGGTTAGCCAGTACAGCGCGTTGTCCAGCAGGTAGCGCCGAACCTCGTCGCTGTGGGGACCGTCGAGATTCCAGCCCTGGCCCCAGAGCGTGTGGTGCCGGTCGGAGGAGTAGGGTCCGAACTCCGGGAGGTAGTTACCCTCTGGGCCGAGGTGGTTGTATACCACATCGAGAATCACGGCCAGACCCTGCGCGTGGCAGGCGTCCACCAGGCGTCGGAAGCCGCCCGGGCCGCCGTACGTGCTCTGAGGCGCATAGAGTGAAACGCCGTCGTATCCCCAGTTACGGCCACCCGGAAATTCGGCGATCGGCATGATCTCCACAGCGGTGACCCCCAGGTCCCGCAGCAATGGCAGACGGTGAATCACCCCGTCGAACGTACCCTCCGGCGAGAAGGTGCCGACGTGAAGCTCATAGATCATCAGTTCGGCGGTGCTGCAGCCGTGCCAGCCTTGATCCGTCCACTCGAAGCTCGACGGATCCACGATACGGCTGGGGCCGTGGACCCCGGCCGGCCGGTATCGGCTCACCGGGTCGGGACGCAACGGACCATCGTCGAGGGCATACCAGTAGTCCGCACCTGACCCGATGCCCGCTGCTGCGCCGCTGAAGAGCCCTCCGCCTGACGGCGTCAGCACTAGTGTGCGAGCGCCATCTCCAGCCCCAATGGAGACCCGCACTTGCCGAGCTTTGGGGCACCAGACGCTGAACCGGACCGAGCCGTCCGGCAGGACGGAGGCGCCGTGGGAGAGAGACCAGGATGCTGCTGTATGTTTCAAGGGGTTTGGTGAAACCGAACACTCCGCACTCGCGCGAGCCCGCGGATCACCACGGCCAGGATGACCACGGTCCACAGGGCGGTAAACGCGATCTTGCCGAAATCTGAAGTACTCCGGAGCCCTGCTAGGAAATAGAGGGCGACGAACACCGCGTGGACCAGAAGCACGGCGACCACCAGCCACGTGACCTCGCGCTTCACCTGCTTCATGCCGGCGGACCCGAGGGTCGGACCGACTTCAGCTCGACCGGCCGGACGGCTCCCACACCGGCAGCATTCCCCGTAACCACTCGTCGATGATAGTCGATCTGGCCCAGGTGATATGTCAGGTGCGTGGCCAGGTGCACCAGATACTCGCCCGTGGCCACCGTCATCCCCGCTATCGGCTCGGGATAATCTTCCGGGAGGAGTGTTGCCCTGGGTTGGCAGAGTCCGGCCCTGACCGCCTCACGCGCCGCCTCGATTTCCCGGAGCAGCTCGGCTCGCGGGACATTACGCCGGGAGAACTCTGCCGGACGATCACGAACGTAGCCCGTGTCCCCAAAATATCGGCCGATGAAATGCTGCAGGTTTCCGGCGAGATGCAGCGCCAGCGTTCCGCCGGAATTGGGCAAGCCGGGAACGAGACGCCAGAGATCGGCCTCGCCGGGATAGGCCTCGACCTCTCGTTGCAGTGCCGCCAGATCGCGCTCCAGGACCGCTGCCACGGCAGCACCCAGCAGGACGGCCGCCTCACTCATCACGCTTCATTCGTTCAGGTCAATCCGCTCCAGCTCTCGTTCGGTGGCACCCTCACGCAGCCGACGAAACACCGACTCCAGCAGCTCGACCCCGATGAGGAGCCCCACGGTGACCAGCGTCAACACGATCGACGCCAACAAATGACCCAGCCCGATCAGCGATCCCAAGGCCGCAAGGACCCAGATCACCGCGGCGGACGTCACCCCGATGATCGCCCCTTCCCGGGTAAGAATCACCCCACCGCCGACAAAGCCGATGCCGGTTACCACCTGGGCCAACACCCGAGTAGGGTCCACCCGTTCGCCGACGAAGGACGACCCCAGGCTGACGAATAGCTGAGTTCCCATGCAGATGAGAATGCTGGTTCGGATTCCGGCGGGCTTACCCCGCAGCTGTCGCTCCAATCCCACGATTCCGCCGCAGAGCACCG
Source organism: Gemmatimonadales bacterium (assembly GCA_035264345.1). Taxonomy (GTDB): domain Bacteria; phylum Gemmatimonadota; class Gemmatimonadetes; order Gemmatimonadales; family GWC2-71-9; genus CAVVWJ01. The sequence goes on from DATFQK010000127.1 coordinate 2,886, forward strand.
AGGTCCCGAGCCGGAGCCAGAACTCCGCGGTGCGGGGATCGAGCGGATCGAACGCAAGCTGCATCGAGGCTAAGACTTGAGCCGCTGCCGGGAGGAGACCACTGGAACCAGACCGTAGACCTGCTCATCCACCCACTTGAGCAGGGCATCGTCGAGCTCGACCAGCTCCTGGCCCGGCGTGTGGGGGAGCACCGCACGGCGCTTCCCTTCGATCATCAGATACCACATGGGCGGGATCGCCGCTTGGCCCCGCCGCTCGTTGGCAACCTGGGCGTCATAGGAGACGAAATGAAACTCTCGACCGCGATGATACAGTCGTCGCTGCTCGACCTTATGGCTGCTCAAGAGAGTGCTCGTAGGATAGATACGTTGCGCGAATGCGGGTGGCTCGGCACGTATTTCGGAGCCACCAGGCCAGGCTGAAGCGCCGGGCCCGCGTAATCTAATCGCCTTCAGCCTCCACCGAGCACAATTTGGTCGCGATCGAGCATGTCTGGATGAGCCTCCAGCCAGGCGAGCACCTTCCGTTGCACCTCGGCTTCGCTGTCGGAGGGCGAGGCCGGAAGCTTCGTCAAAGCAGTACCCGCAATCGTCAAATACCACATCGGCGGCTCGGACCGCCCGAGCGGCTCCCCGGACAGCGTTTGTCCCCGGTTGAGGGTAGCCGTGATCTGTTTTCCTTGAAACTCCAGCGTCACCTGTTCCATGTTTTCTCACCCGCCATAGGGCTCCCGCTCGGACGACTCCCGAATGTGACCTGCACCGTGTACCCCTCGGGATGAATCAGGGCATTCAACATCCGCCGGGCACTCTCCTCGGCATGGGCGGTTACTCCCAGCTCTCCCGCCGAGTGGGTCAGCTGATCGCGTGCCAGCTGATAGATGGTATCCCGGTCCTCCGGACGGAAGGGATTCCACAGGCCATTGCGCTCATCGTAGGTCCGCAGCTGAGTGATCTCTACCCCGATGACCCTGGCGTGGGGCAGTCCGATATGGACCTGATGAGCCTGGTGATCGATATGGATCTGAGTACCCTCGTCCAGGTCGATTCCCGCGAGGACCTTGCCGGTCACCACCACCAGGGAGCGCTTGGTTGAGCCCAGTCGGCGGTTCTGGTAGACCACGACATCCCGGACACTGGTCTCGCTGGAGACCAGCTTGGCCACCGCCCGCATTTGCTCGACCACCACGCTCTGGCTGACGGACGTCTCTCCCCGCGGCGCGAGCATGCCCCTCGCCCGGGGAGCGATGTGGTGAATCGCGGTACCGATCAGAAGGAGGGCCCCGCCGAGCAGAAGGAGGGAAACAACGATTGCTGCAATCTTGGGCCGCGAACTGGAGCGGGCCATGCTGCGGCGGCTCAAAATTCCCGGCGCTTCATTTCCTTGAACAGGCGCTCGGTCTCGGGCTCCTCCTCGGCCGGGCGCTGCCGGAGAGTGGGATCGAACTGAACGGCGCGGTCCCGCTTGGGTGGCACCACCTTCTCCGCGTTCTTTTTGGCCAGCCGGGCGATCCTGGCCTCCTCACGCTTGGACATCATGCCTCCGAATGATGGCAACGGGTCAGGGACTTATTCCCTCTACCAGAATCATATTGGTGTCGGCACAGCTCTGCCGCAAAGCCTTGGCCGGGGCGTACTCCGACGAAGCCCACCAGGCCCGCGCAGCCTCGGCCGTAGGAAACTCCAGGATCACGAACCTGGACGGTAGCCAGGAGCCTTCCAGGACCTGGACGTTGCCGCCGCGGACCAGGTAACGACCGCCGTAGGCCGCCACCGCGGCTGCAGCGGGACCCTTGTACCGCTCGTACTCGGTTTTGTCTCGCACCGTGATGTCTACCACCACACATGCCGGCATCGAAGCCTCGGTGGATCCGGGGGAAGCGACGCGTCAGGGCCGGGGAGCACCGATGCCGCGCGCCATGGCGGTCGCCGCGAACACCATGAGGACCACAACCGTGACCTGAACGTAGCTGATGGTGGCCAGGGTGCCTGCGTCAGTGGTGTCCACCGGCCGGCCGGCTCCCACTGCCCGGCGCCACCGAATAAGGGCCATCATGGGTCGGACTTCCAGTAAGAGGATCAGTAGCAGCAGTCCCATCTTGGTGAGAAAGACGTGGTTCTGGAGGTAGTAGCTGGTGCTCTTTTCCAGTCCACTCAGGAGACGCCATACCCCGGTGCTGATCCAGAGGGCCGCTGCCCCACCCCACCACGCATCGGCCACGAAGACACGCCTCAGACCACTGGGGTCGAGCTCACGACGCAACCCTCGTCCCCGGGCCCACACTGCCCCCAGTCCAATACCCAGTGCCAGCAGGTGAAGTGAGGCCAGTACCCAGCGCAGCATCACGGACGGCGCTCCATGTAGACGAGAGAGCCCGGGCCTTCGGTGAACCCCATCCTGCTGTACAGCCCAGCGGCGTCCCGCGTCAGCAACGCGACTCGGCGCAGACCCTGTAGATCCGGATGGGCCAGCATGCACTCCGATAGCCAGCGGCCCAGGCCCCGGCCGCGGTAGCTGGACAGGATTACCACATCGGTCCAGTAAGCGTAGGTTGCCAGGTCCGAAACCGCCCGCCCCAATCCCGCAAGCAGTGGCCCATCCAGGAGGGCAAAGCAGACGGAGTTCTGGATGGCGCGGGCCAGGACCTCACCCTTCATGTCCCGGGCCCAGAAGGTGGTCCTGAGCAGCTCCAGCGCTGAATCGGGATCGATGCGCCGGCGGTCGGTGGTGATGACCAGCTCGTCGCGCCGGTATTCCACAGGGGCATCACCCAGCATGGCGAACCCGGCTCTGATGATGACTAGCTTACGCCCGGCGGTCCGATACCGGCGCGGCGCCGCGCCACCTGCGCCAGAGCAGGAGTAGCATGGCCAGCAGGTTGGCCCCGGCCAGGCCGGCGCCGATCAGGATCAGTCCTCGGGCCACGGCTCGAAGCAGGCCCAGCTCGCTGACGTCCATCACCCCAAGCAGGACCCTGGCGGTGAGAAACGCGGCCGCGCCGGAGAAGAGGAGGAGTTGCAGCAGCAGAAGCGGGCGGTATCCCATGCCGGCATAGAGCCAATAGAGTGCCAGGGCCACCAGCATCCAGGCCAGCAATCCGGTTCGAGTTCCATGCCCCAGCGGAAGCTCGCGCAGCAGGGGGACCACCAGGAGAGCGAGTGCTACCAGCATCAGGAGGAGCTTCCAGCTGGCCCGCCACAGCTCTCGGGGTGACGCGTCTTCCGCGGTATGCAGATTCGGCTCCTGATGCACTAGGCCTCGCTGGTCATGGCAGGTTCATTTTACGCTTCAACAGTCACCAGGGGAACGGCCCGCTAAGGCTGGACGGATCGTCTGGCGATACTTCTACCGATGACCTCATCCCATCCTGAGCCCGGAACAGCCCGCGAACGCATCCGCACTGTCATCGTGGATGATCACGATGAGGTTGGGCTGCTCGTCGCCCGCCGGATCGCAGATCTTATTCAGTCCCGGCGCCGGGCGGGAGCCCGCGCGGTCCTCGGTCTGGCTACCGGATCGACCCCTGTAGGAGTCTACCGCGAGCTCATTCGAATGCACCAGCAGGAAGGTTTGAGCTTTGCGGATGTGGTCACCTTCAATCTGGATGAGTACTACCCCATGGACCCGGGGAGCATCCATTCCTATCACCGGTTCATGTGGGAAAATCTTTTCGCTCACCTGGATATTCTGCCCCAGAACGTTCACTTACCCCGGGGGGACGTGCCGCGGGACGCGGTAGAAGATGAGTGCCGATGCTACGAAGAGAAGATCCGGGCGGCAGGAGGAATCGATCTGCAGATTCTGGGAATCGGGCGCACCGGTCACATCGGCTTCAATGAGCCCGGCTCCGGCGCGGAGAGCCGCACTCGACTGGTGACCCTGGATCTGGTAACCCGGAAAGACACGGCGGCTGATTTCTTCGGGGAGGAGAACGTCCCTCGAGAAGCCCTGACCATGGGCGTCGAGACCATCTTCGAGGCACGGGAGATCCTGATTCTCGCCACTGGCGAGCACAAGGCCGCCATTGTGCACCGGGCGGTCGAGGGCGAAGTGGACCACGAGGTGGCCGCGACTTTCCTCCAGAACCACGGGAATACCACCTGCTACCTCGATCGCGCGGCGGCGGCGGAACTTACCCGGGTGGCGACACCCTGGCTGCTGGGCCCGGTGGAATGGACGCCGGCGCGGGTGGTCCGCGCTGTCGTCTGGCTTTCGCATCAGACCGGAAAGGCCATCCTCAAGCTGACGCAGCGGGATTATGCCGAGCACCACTTGTCCTCCCTGGTGGCTCCCTACGGCACGCCTGGCTCCCTGAATGGTGAGGTATTCAACGCCCTCGGAGCCAAGATCCGGGGACGCTCCAAGCTGCCCCGCCACACCCGGATCATCTGCTTCTCCCCCCATCCCGACGACGATGTGATCTCCATGGGAGGGATTCTTCACAAGCTTGCCGTGAATGGGAATCAGATCACCGTGGCCTACATGACCAGTGGCAATCTGGCCGTGTTCGACCACGACGTTCGGCGCCATCTGGACTTCATCCGACGGCTGGCCGGTGAGCGCCACCTGCCTGAGGCCGCCGCGGTGGAGTTGGAGCGCCGCATTACCGAGTTTCTGGCCCACAAGCGCCCGGGCGACGTGGACATTGCCGAGGTGCAGGACGCCAAGCGCTTGATTCGAGAGTCCGAGGCCGTGGCCGGCATCCGCACCCTCGGGCTGGAAGAGCATGCGGCCCGGTTCCTGGATCTGCCCTTCTACCAGACCGGCAAGGTGAAGAAGGATCCGGTCGGGCCCGAGGACGTGACGATAGTGCGGAACCTGCTGGAGGAGGTTCGGCCCGAGCTGGTCTTTGTCGCCGGAGATCTCTCCGATCCGCACGGCACCCACCGGCTCTGCAAAGAGGCGGTCGAGCGCGCGCTGGAGCTCCACGTACAGGACGGCGGCAAACGACCTGAGGTATGGCTTTATCGCGGAGCCTGGCAGGAGTGGTCGGTCACCGAAGCTTCCTGGCTGGTACCGCTCTCTCAGGAAGAGCTGCGGCTCAAGATCCAGGCGATCTTCAAGCATCAATCCCAGAAGGACACAGCCCCATTTCCTGGACCGGATGAGCGGGAGTTCTGGCAACGGGTCGAAGCCCGCAATAAGAACACCGCAGCGGAGCTCGACCGGCTGGGACTGGCGGAATATTTCGCCATGGAGGCCTATGTAGTCGCCCCGTGACCGACCTCACCTCGAGCGTTGCTGCCAAGGGCTAGGGTAAGTCAGGTTCAATCATCGAGGGTCAGGTGTCGCGTCACGTTCCATCGCTGCTGCTGCTCTGCCTCTCAACTCCGCTGAGCGGGATTGCTTCCCAGTCCACCTCGGCTCCACCCTCTGTAATCATCACCCCCACCGCCGGGCGCTTCGACTTCGGCGAATATTTTACCGGACCGGCCGGAGTGACGTTCTCCAATCAGACTGCCACCGGATACGGCGGGGAGCTTTCGGTCCGGGTCTGGAAAGGCGTGAGCGTGCTCGGGGCCGTGCTGCACGCGAGGTCGAACTGGAGCTTCGACGATATTCCCCTGCTGGGAAGGGTAACGGTGGAGGGAGCCAGCCTCTGGTTTTACGACATCGGGGTCAGAGGCCAGACTCGGTTGGCCAGCTCGAGTCCACTCTCTGCCTTTGCTCAGGCAGGCGCCGGTGCCATTCACTATTCGGTAGACAATCCACTTTTTTCCGGCAGTGCCTACAACGTCACCTTTTCGGGGGGAGTGGGCTTGATCGCCAACCTGGGCGAGCGGGTCAGCCTGCAGGGCCTGCTGAAGGACTACTACGCATCGTTCCGAAGTGTGGACGACGCCGCGGCATACGGAGTCGAAGGCCAGCGGGCGCACACACTGGCCCTGCTCTTCGGACTGGGCATTGGGTTGTGACGTCTCGGCGTCAGGAGGGGTCGAGCACCCGATAAATCACCCAGTGCTGAGACCCCGGAACCACAAAGGGCGCGAGCGCATCCGAGTGAGTTCGAAATTGGGGCGCCGCCATACCCGCCAGAGCAACCTCGAAGTCGGCCAGAGACTCGAACCAGTACTCGTCGACCAGGTGAGAAGCGGATGGACCAATCATCCCAGCCAGGAGCCGGGTGCCTTTTGCGCGCTTGAACTCGGAGCTGGCAAACTTCTCCTGACCCCACGCCCGCATCGCTCGAACCGCATCAGCCTGTTTCCCGTACAGGATGTCAAGATGCCACTGACACACGAACATTGATTGGCTCCGGTTGAGGAAAGGCTCTGCCCCCTATGTCCAGGGACGGATTCTCAGCTGACTTTCCATGAGCTGCACCGCCTCGTCCGGCGTGGCGGCATCGAGTAATCGGGCACCCCGCATTCCGCCGAACAGCTCCCGGGCAGCAGAACCGGCTCCCAGCAGAATCACCGGCTTCTCCGCCTTCAGCGCCAAGGCCACCTCCGACACGGTGCCGGGGCCCTCGACTCCACATGCGATGATGACGTCGCTGGTCAACACGTTGATCATGTTCCGAGCCTCCCCCATCCCCGTGAAGATGGCAACGTCTACATCGGGACCGGTTCCCTCCGCAGTGCCCGGCAGGATTCCGAGGGTCAAACTGCCCGGCACCTCCTTCGCTCCGGCAGACGCGGCGGCCATGACGCCTTCGGGCCGCCCTCCGGTGAGCACAATCCAGCCGCGCTGAGCCAGGAGTGTGCCCAGCTCACGCGCAAAGGCCAGGCTTTGAATGCTCGCCTCACCGGCACCCATGACGCCGATCACGGGCCGGCGGGATGGCACTCCCACAACTGCTCTGTCACTGAGTGACACCCGCGCTTTCTCCTTGGTACTCCGCAGGAGAGTGGCTCCCTACGGCCGTCTGGGCCGAAGCAGATGCCAGAGCAGGGCCGCCAGCCCTATGCTGAGCAACGCCGCTGACGCGTTGACCAGGAAAAAAGCCCGATAGGCGTCGGACGCAGAAGGATCACGGCTCACCCAGCTGTGCCATTCCTGCCA
>DATFQK010000128.1:0-4885 GCA_035264345.1 Gemmatimonadales bacterium
TCCGGCATGAAGGCGCAGTGGCAGGCGGAAAAAGGCGCGCTCCAGGAAATTCAGCAGCTCAAGGCGGAGATCGAGAACGTGCGGGGAGAGATCGATCAGGCCACTCGGCGCGGCGATCTGCAGAAGGCGGCCGAGCTGAGATATGGACGGCTGCCGGAGCTGGAGCGGCGGGTCGGGGAGGACGAGCGACGGCTGCACGAGGTACAGTCCACTGCCCAGTACCTCAAGGAGGCGGTGGACTCCGAGGACATCGCGGAAATCGTGTCCAAGTGGACCGGAATTCCAGTCTCCAAAATGCTGGAGTCCGAGCGCGAGCGTCTGACCCGGTTGGAGCAGGAGCTGGGGCAGCGGGTGATTGGCCAGCCGGCGGCGGTGGCTGCGGTGTCCAATGCCGTGCGGAGGAGCCGGGCGGGTCTGCAGGACCAGAACCGGCCGCTGGGCTCGTTCATCTTCCTGGGCCCGACCGGCGTGGGAAAGACCGAGACCGCCCGCGCGCTGGCCGAGTTTCTCTTCGATGACGAGCGGGCGATGGTACGCCTGGACATGTCGGAGTACATGGAGAAGCACTCCGTGGCACGGATGATCGGCGCCCCGCCGGGATACGTCGGCTATGAGGAAGGGGGACAGCTCACCGAGGCAATCCGCCGCCGGCCCTACAGCGTCATCCTGTTCGATGAGATCGAGAAGGCGCATCCGGATGTGTTCAACGTGCTGCTCCAGATTCTGGACGACGGCCGGCTCACCGACAGCCAGGGACGGGTGGTCGATTTCCGGAACTCGGTGATCATCATGACCTCCAACATCGGCAGCCAGTACATCGTGGACGCTGGTGCGCAGCTGGATTCGCAGGGCTGGGAACGGGTCGAGCAGCGGGTCAGGAACGAGCTGCGCAACCACTTCCGGCCCGAGTTCCTCAACCGGGTGGACGACATCATCGTCTTCCGGCAGCTGAGCCGGGAAGACCTGGTGCACATCGTCGACCTGCAGCTGGAGCGGCTGCAGCAGATGCTAGCCCAACGGCACCTCTCGCTGCAGGTCACCCCGGAGGGCAAGGCGCTCCTGGCGGCCGAAGGGTACGACCCGGTCTATGGAGCCCGTCCGCTCAAGCGGGTGATCCAGCGGCTGCTGCAGAACCCCATCGCGCTCGAGCTGCTGGAAGGAAACTTCCACGATGGCGACACCATCCGGGTGGAGCGCGACGGAGACCGGCTCAGGTTCGAGCGAGCCGAGGCCCCGACGCCGACGGTGCCCGAGCTGGCCAGTGCGTAGAGGCACCCCGTCTCCCAGCGATCTCGCGGGAATGGAGGCCGCGCTACGCCTGGCGCGGGCGGCCTCGGTGCGGGAGGAGGTGCCCGTGGGTGCAGTGGTGATCGCCGAGGGAGAGGTGCTGGGCGAGGCTCACAACGAGACAGTCCAGCGGCGGGATCCCACCGCTCACGCCGAGCTGCTGGCGCTGCAGCGGGCGCTCCAGCGCAGCGGGGAAGACCGGCTCCTGCTTGCCACCCTGTACATCACCTTGGAGCCGTGCGCTCAATGCGCCGGCGCCATCGTGCTGAGCAAGGTGGGCCGTGTGGTGTTCGGCGCGTATGATGCCCGCTGCGGGATGGCCGGCTCGGTGTATGATGTCCTCAGAAACCCGCGGACCAATCACCGGCCCGAGGTCGTCGGCGGTCTGATGGCCGAGGAGTGCGGCGAGCTGTTGAAGCGGTTCTTCCTGGTGAAGCGAGGAGGGTAAAAGACAGCCGTCAACCGCCGGTGTGCGAGTCCCACGAACTTCCGCATCTCCTGACTACATAGCCGCCTGCCGCGGCGGCAAGCTGCACCTCCCTGCATCGGAGCACCCCATGCCACGCGCACGCCTCTGGACCGCCCGCCGGACGGCCGCCTCCACTCTGCTTTTGCTGATGGTTCTGGCCTCCACGGCCGCCGCACCCACGATCAAGAGTCCCAACACCGGCCGGGTCACCGGCCACGTCCGAGACCAGAGCGGCGCGCCGCTGGCGAACGTCCAGATGTTCGTCGTCGGGACTGCGCTGAATGCACTGACTGACCCAAAGGGGGCGTATAGCATCCTGGAAGTTCCCGAGGGTTCCATTCAGCTACGCGCCGCCTTCATCGGATACAAGTCCTCTCAGGCTACGGTCATCGTGCGGGCCGGCCGAACGGTCAAGCAGGACTTCGTTCTCGAGCAATCGGCAACGCAGGTGGAAGAACTCACGGTGGTGACCGGCGCCGCCGCCGCCAACGCGCCCTCTCCCACTCAGACCATTCCCTCAGGCAAGGTGGAGCGGCGTTCTGAGGCTGCGCGCGACGCCAAAGGTGTAACCAATGCACTGCCGGTCGAGCCTTGGCGGCGCCAGGCAGAACCAGGCAACACCGAGGCCTACGCCCGGATCGAGGACAACCGCTTTCTCACCGCGAGCGGCAATCCGCTCTCGACCTTCTCCATAGACGTGGACGCCGCCTCCTACAGCAACGTGCGCCGGTTCCTGAGCCAGGGCGCGCTGCCACCAGCCGACGCGGTGCGGCTGGAGGAGCTGGTGAACTACTTCTCGTACACCTATCCGGACCACACCGGCAACCATCCCTTTGCCGTCAGCACCGACGTCGGGTCATGCCCCTGGGACCGCGATCACCGGCTGGTGCGCATCGGCCTGCAGGCCAAACACGTGGCGACGCGCGATCTGCCGGCCAGCAATCTCGTCTTCCTGATCGATGTCTCGGGATCGATGCAATCGGAGGACAAGCTGCCGCTGGTGAAACAGGCTTTCCGGGCACTGGTGCAGGAGCTACGGCCCGAGGACCGGGTGGCGATCGTGGTCTACGCCGGGGCGGCTGGCCTGGTGCTGCCCTCCACGTCGGGAGCGGACAAGGCGACCATCCTCGAGGCGATTGACCGGCTGGAGGCCGGAGGATCGACCGCGGGCGGCGCCGGACTTCGGCTGGCGTACGACGTGGCCCGGGAGAACTATCTCCCCGAAGGCAACAACCGGCTGATTCTGGCGACAGACGGCGACTTCAACGTGGGCCTCAGCTCCGACGCCGAGATGATCCGGCTGGTCGAGACTCGAAGAGAGGAGGGAACCTTCCTCACGGTGCTGGGCTTCGGCACCGGCAATCTGAAGGACACCAAGATGGAGCAGATGGCCGACAAGGGAAACGGCCACTACGCCTACATCGACAACTTCCGGGAAGCGCACAAAGTCTTCGTCCGGGAGTTCGGCGGCACGCTGTTCACCGTGGCCAAGGACGTCAAGATTCAGGTGGAGTTCAATCCGGCCCGGGTGCAGGCGTACCGGCTGCTGGGTTATGAGAACCGGGTCCTGGCCAAGGAAGATTTCGCCGACGACAAGAAGGATGCGGGAGAGATCGGGGCGGGGCACGCCGTCACTGCGTTGTACGAAGTGGTCCCGGTGGGAGCTCCGCCGGTCGCAGTCGCCGGTGACAGTTTGACCTACCAGCAGGTCACGCTCAGGCCCTCGGCGAACCGGAGCAACGATCTGCTGACCGTTCGTCTCCGGTACAAGGATCCGACCGGCACGAAGAGCAGGCTCCTGTCTGCTCCGGTGATGGATCAGGGAGAAGGCGGCTCGCCGGATCTGCGCTTTGCGTCCGCGGTGGCCGCCTTCGCGATGGTGCTGCGCAACTCGGAGTACCGGGGCAGCGCGGATTACAACCTGGTGCTCACGTTGGCCCGCGAGTCACGAGGGGAAGATGACGAAGGCTATCGCCAGGAGTTCATCAGCATGGTGGAGCGAGCGAGGTCGCTGAGTGCTGGTGGGGAGACCGTTCTTCGCCGGGAGTGATATGCGGGCAACATGTCACGCTGAGCGCAGCGAAGCGGCAGGGCTCCGGCCCCTTCGCTTCGCTCAGGGTGACACTTTATCTTTCCCGCAGTTGGACAGGTGTCCGAGTGGCTGAAGGAGCCGGTCTCGAAAACCGGTATACCCGCAAGGGTATCGTGGGTTCGAATCCCACCCTGTCCGTTGCGGAAAAAGCAGTTGCGAAGCCCCACCAAGATGCGCGTTCTCCGCAGGTTCGCTGCCAAACTCCTGATCGTACTCCTCCGTTGGAATGGCCGCACTCGTCGACCCACTATTGTTCTGCAAGGCGGGCAGCGACACTCGTGACGCAGCAGCTCGTCTCCTGCAACGCGCCGGACACCATAGGCGCACCGACCGGCGCGGTGAGCCACGTCCGCGAGCTCCTCGGCGCATTTGAGGCCGCGACAGACTGTAATGCCTGGAACCCTCGTCCGTTATCCAGAGTACGCTAATAGACACTTACGTGGACAGCTGAGCACCAGATGAGAGACCATCAGCACCATAAAGGACATGGAGCTACCCCAGCGGAACCTGGGTACCCCGAGCATGCGGAGCACCACTCGTTTCACGGTGCTGGTCACGACTCCAGCGGGCACGACCATCATGCAGCTGAACACGTCGGTCACGCCAGCGCGACCCCGGCCCCCCCTCATGGAGGTCATGAAGGCCATGGCGGCCACGACAAGCACGCAGGGCACAGCGTCGGGATGTTCCGAGACAAGTTCTGGATCTCTCTCCTGCTCACGATTCCGACGCTGATCTGGGGGCACATGCTTCCGCGGGCGCTGGGGTACACTGCACCGGCAGTGCCCGGAGCTTCCTGGATAGCGCCGGTGCTGGGTACCGCCGTGTTCTTCTACGGCGGATGGGTCTTCATCCAGGGTGCCTGGCGCGAGCTGAGCGCCCGGTTGCCCGGGATGATGACCCTGATCGCCCTCGCGATCTCGGTCGCCTTTTTCTTCAGCGCGGCTGTTACGCTGGGTTATCCCGGCATGCCGCTGTGGGAAGAGCTGGCGACCCTGGTGACCATCATGCTCCTGGGGCACTGGATCGAGATGCGG
>DATFQK010000129.1:0-10838 GCA_035264345.1 Gemmatimonadales bacterium
CGGATGATGACCTTGTCCCGCCAGCGCGACAGCAGCACATCATCCCAATCCTTGGGCGCTGCTTCCCGCGACACCGCTCGGCTGTTGAACGCGATTACCGCAGGTGTCCGGTACACCGGGTAGTAAAAACCGCTCACCGCACTCCCGCTCACTTGTCCGGCCCAGGAAGGCCGATAGGGAGTGAGCAGGGAATCGTGAATGCCCCGATCGAAGATGGTGGTTGGTCCCCCGAACCAGACGTCGGCCTGAGGATTTACCCGCTCAAACCGCAGCCGGTCCAGAATCTCCTGCGATCCCATGTCCAGCCAACGCACGTCAATATCAGGGCGGCGGCGCTCGAAGTCGCGCTCCAGCAGCTCGAGCTGATCCCGCCCGTGGGGCGAGTAGAGCACGACAGGTGTTCGGTGATCGGAGGTGCAGGAGACGGCGGAGAAGACGGAGAGGATGGACCAGACAGAAAGTAGGAGACGGGGCGGTCGCGGGGTCATTGCCCCAGAGCCAGGAGATTGGCGAACAGACGGAATGCTCCCGGCACTCCGGCCGGCAGCTGCCGGAAGAAACTCAGGCCGGTGTACACATAGGTGCCCTTGCCCAGGGTCGCGATCAGCAGCCCGCCCGAGAGCGGAGCCTCGCCCGGGTCGTGAGTCTCCAGCACCGGGCGGTAATGCCGATCCCAGCTGCGCGCGAAATAGAGTCCCCGCTCCTGAATCCAACCTTGCCAGTCGGTGGAAGCGAGACGGTTCGGTTTTCGGAACAGCGGATGATCCGGAACCAGGAGGCGAACCGGAGCATGTTCATCTACCACGCGGTCGTGGCTTACCGGCAGCGTCGAACGGGCGGATGCCGATGTCCTGTCTCCCGTGCCTGGTGGCGGAAGCGGCGGGCCACCCACCTTCATCGGAAATGGTGCGAAGCCGCCGTTGAAGAACCGCTGCTGCTGATATTGGACGATGACCAGACCGCCGCGACGGGCATAGTTCAGCAGACGTCGGTTGTTCTCCACCAGCGTTGAATCGGTTTCGTAGGCCCGGGGACCAATCACGATAGCATCGAACCGGTCGAGGTTCCCTCGCTCCAGGATCTGTGGATTGAGCAGCGTGATGGGGACCCCGACGTCGCTCAAGGACTCAGGCACCCGGTCTGCCGCTCCACGGACATAGCCAACCCGGGTGAGCCGGGGCAGCACCAGGGAGGCGAGCTGCAGGGTGGCGGACGCATGCCGGGTGTAGGCTCGGGGCCGGATGTGCGGGTAATCCACGGTGTAGAGGCCGACATCGTACGCCGTGCCGTTCGCGTCGCGGGCCACGGCCTTGATCTCCACCTTCCCCGACTTGATCTTCGGCGGCGGTTTCACCTCGAAGTCGAAGGTCTCGCGCTCATCCTCACCGGCAAAAATGAAGTGCTGCGGGGAAACGGCCGGCCAGCCCGGCGGCACCTGCAGACTGACCGTGCCACGAGTCGAGTCCCGTGCTCCGTGAGTCAAGGTGACAGTGAATCGATGAGCAGACAGTGAGCTCAGCGGCCACAGCTCCGTGGCCGGCTCCAACTTGACGTCAACCCGAGGCACGACGAACAATGGCCGGCGCACCTCTCCCCGGGCCTGATCGTTGAATTGGAAGACCGCCTCCTGCGTGCGCACGGCGCCCAAGCTGTCTCCCTCACCGGCGTTGGCTTCGACCGTCCCCAGAAAAGTCGGTGACTCGAAGGGCTCTCCGTAAGGCAGACTCCCGGCCAATCCTCCGGTCTGACTCTCGGGCCACCGGTATATGTCACCGGCACGTGGCAGCATCAGGAAGTAGGGTGTGGACAGGGGCTGCTCCAGCACTGGATAGTCGAGGGAGATGGTTCCCAGTTGCCCCGGAGAGATCGTCTGGGAGGCGGGCGGCCGGTCAGGGCTGCGACATTCTCCCAGCGGGATGCACTGCGCGGCCCGCATGTCGGCAATGCGGGGTTTATCCGACGTATTCCAGGTGGAGAGTGTCCAGTGAAGCTGCTCACCGGGAATGACGCGGTCGTCGTCCACCAGCACGTCGAACACCGTTCCTCCCAGGTCCCAGGCCGCGGCGTTGAGATGCCCCAGCTGATCTTCCAGCTCGATGCCGCGGGTGTAATACACGCCGCGCGCCCCGGGAGAAGCTTGGGGCGGCACCGCCACGGCGCGGTCGAGATCACTCGCCGCCCGGGCCAGCAGTCCCCGCTGGAAGCTGGGATTTCCCCGGGCGACCAGAAGAGAGTCGATTCGAGCCGAGTATCGCAGCAGCTCCGGCACGGCCGGAGAGGAGCGGACCAGGTCGGCTGAACCGGATTTCCGCCGCTCCCCGAGAGGCATGGCCGATACACTGGTATCGATGCCGCCAAAAAGCGCCACGCCCTCAGTGCCGGTGCGGTCTTCAACCAGAGCGAGTCTGACAGAGGAAGGTCCGATGCGCTGCAGCTGTCCCATATCCTGGGAGCGGTGGAGGCTGCGCCCTGCCATGGCAATCTGATGGTAGGATTTCCCCACGGCTCGATCGAGCGTTCCGCCATTGAGGGTGAGGGTGGTGGCGCTGGTATCGAACCGGGCACTTCGATAAAGCTTGAGAACCGTCCAGGGCAGCAGGCCCTCTTCGGCGAAGAGCTCGGGGAACCGGCTGGAGTCCCCGGCAATTCGAAACGCCTCGTGGGCGGACCAACCCGCGGCCTGGTGCTGTCCGTGCCCATCGCGCGGGGTGCCGCTGAAGATCGAGACGATGACCTGGGGGCGAAACCGGCGAACGATTCTGACCACATCCTTGAGGATCGTGTCCCGCGGCCAGTGCTGCCAGGTTTCGTCCATCGTCTTGGAAAAACCGAAATCATAGGCCCGGGTGAAGTACTGCCGGGCGCCATCCAGACGCCGCGCGGCCAGCAGTTCCTCGGTCCGCAGCAGGCCCAGTGCCTCCCCCAGCTCGGGACCGATCAGATTCTGGCCGCCCTCACCCCGGTTGAGCGATAGATAGGCAGCCTCGGCTCCCATTCCGCGGACCAGGACCGTGAGCAGCTCGGTATCCTCGTCGTCCGGATGGGCGCCGATCATCAACACCCGCTTGTAGTGCCCCAACATGCGGAGCTCCTGATCGAACGCCACAACACCGCCGTTGGAGGGCGGCTCGAGCTGCGCCGCCAATGGCGGCGTGACAGCGAGCGAGATGGAGAGGATGGAAGCGGCGGAGCAAAATTGCCGACGCACAGACCCGGCCGGTATGGGTGAGGCTGGAAGGTAATTGCGTCGGGAACGCTATGTCATTGCGGCGCATCTCCCAGCGGGATCTCGCGGCAGGCGGCGCGAAAATCGGGGTGGCGGTTCCAGAGATACAGTCCCATGCAGACGGCCGCGAGCGTATTTGCCACCACTACGGCCCAGAAGGGGAACAGCTCGTTGGTTCGCTCCGAGAACACCTCGAGCAGTCCATAAAACAGCACCTCGAACACCAGAAAGACCGGGAGGAGGGCGTACCGCACTACCGGGTCGCGCACTCCCCAGTGGACCAGAACGACCAGCCCCATGCCGAGCAGGGCGAAGACCGCAAAGTGGAAGGCGGTATACACCAGTATGGCTCCAAAGACCAGATGACTGGTGTCGGGAGTGGAGTCGCCGAACAAGACGACCTGCCCCAGCAGACTCGGGGTCTGGAATGGGTGCCCGGCTATGGTATCGAGAAGGAGAAACCAAGTTGCGACGGCGAGACCACCCAGGATCCCGACATCCGTGCCCTCAGCCATTGTGGAGTGGCTGGTATCCAGCATGCGTCACCTCCGGAGCAGGCCCTAGTGATGCCGCTAACGGACGCTTGCATCACATTGGGGCCGGAATCTCCGGAGCGCAAGACGACAGGTCCGGCCGCTATCTGCTCGAGTCTCCCCGAGCTCTCCCGGGAGGATGGGGTGGAGGCCTGACCTCGGCGCCGAGGGCGGCCTGGTCGAAGGTGCCGCGAAGCCCCGGGTGCCGTCGCCAGAGAAGGAAGGCCATCGATCCCATCCCCAGGACGCTGCCGATCGTCGAGGTGAGCCAAGGGAAGCGGTTATCGGTGAGAGAGAAGAGCATCACCAGGTGGCCGAGAAAGAACAGAAATCCGATTACCAGCCCGAGCCACACACCCATCCGCAGGGACGGGTTTCGGGTGGCCAGATGCGCCAGCCACACCAGAAGTATGCCGAGCACTAGGAATACCAGGAGGTGTAGAACGGAGTACTCGGCGACGGCCTGGGGCATGACATGATAGCCGGGCGTGGTATCTCGTCCCACGAATACCTGCCCGAGCACGTTCGGCGTATGCAGGGGCTGACCTTTAGCGACATCCACGATGAGGTACCACACCGCGACGATCGCTGCGCCGATCAATCCGGTGAGCGCTCCTTCTCCGAGAACCGAATGTTCCCGAGTGCTCATGTTGGGCTCCGCCCGCCTGGTGAGTGAAGTATCCCGAAACCGGCTACCAGATTGTCTCTGCCACAGCACTGATGATGTGTTCCGGGTCACCTGCCCCAGGGCGAGGTGGGAGTGCATTTGCCGCAGGGACACCCACGCAGCAGTTGTTGGAAGGTATAGATCCCCGTACTGTGGCCGTCGCTCCAGTGAACCCGGAGACCGTAGGAACCGACCAGAGCCAGGCTCAGCGGTTTGATGTTGGCAGGCACGGTAGCCGGGTCGAGCAGTGGGCGCCCGCTGATCTCCTCGACGCAGCCGGCACAGGGACAGGCCAGCCGAAGCAGTCGTGCCGGGAAAAAGGCGTCGTGACCCCGGTCATCCCATTCTATGAGGATGCCGTCGTCGCGGCGGTTGATGGCGTATGGAACCGGGAGCATAGTGAGAGCTGGGAGCTAGGAGCTAGGAGGCTAGGAGCTAGGAGCTGGAAAGATAAAGACCCCCCGAGAACGAGGGGTCTTTGCTTGAGCTCCCAGCTCCAAGCTCCCAGCTTAGTTTGCGATCAGGCAACCAAATCCCGCAGTCGCTCTCCGGTTTCGCCCTCGCGCAAGCGAAGCAGAGCGCGATCCCGGAGCTGTCTAATCCGCTCGCGGGTAACCCCCATCATCCGGCCAATTTCCTCGAGGGTTCGGCTGTTGCCGTCGTCCAAACCAAAGTAGAGCCGCAGCACCTTGGCGTCCCGGGGCGGCAAAGCAGACAGGGCCGCTTCGATGTCCCGAGTCTGGCTGTTAGCCATGGTGCTCATGTCGGTGCTTTCCTGCTCACCGCTGGTGAATCTCTCGATCCGTTCGTTGCCTTCGCCGTCCCTGGTGGGATGGTCCAAGCGGACCGCCTCAGAGTTCAGCGCGCTCAGCGAGCGAACTGCCTCGACAGTGAGGCCGGTGGCACGGGCAAGCTCCTCGGTGGTGGGCATGCGGCCCAGCCGGTCTTTCAGGAGCGTAGTGGTGCGGCCGAGCCGGCTCAGGTCTGCGGTTCGGTTCAGTGGAACCCGAACCGGCCTCCCGTGACGGGCGATGGCCGCCTGAACTGCCTGGCGAATCCACCAGACGGCATAGGAGATGAACTTGACCCCACGGTCCGGATCGAACTTCCGGGCCGCGGTCATGAGCCCGAGGTTTCCCTCGCCGATCAAGTCAACCAGGGGAACTCCCCGGTTCTGAAACTTCTTGGCCACCGACACGACAAAACGCACGTTGTGACGGGCCAGACGCTCCTGGGCTGCCACATTGCCCTTGAAGGCTTTACGGGCCAGCTCCATCTCCTCTTCCCGATTGAGGAGGGGGACCCGGCTGATCTCGTCGAGGTAGAGATCGAGACTTTCCCGGCCTTCATCGATTGCACGGGCGATCTGCGCTGGTCGTACCGGCCGACGCTTGCTACGTGCCTTGATTGTCACGCTACTAGCCTCCTACGGGACGCTGGTCCCCTGCTCGGTGAACAGCCACGACTGAGGGCCGAGCCAAATTTGAAGTCGGCCAATATACTACCTAAGATGCGAGAAATCAACACCTTAGGTAAATTGTAGCGGGATGGCGAGTTGCGGCACTCGAGTTGCGGCACTATGGAAGGGTTGGACCGGAAAGCCGCGATACTACAACTGTATGCAACTTTGGCAGGGCTGCGGATGGCAGAGGAGGCTTAGTGTAGCAGGATGAAACGGTGAGCCGTTCCTTATAGGCCGTCACTTATAGGCCGGTCAGTGCGGGACCCCTCCCATACCCTTCATCTCCTGGGGTTTTTCCTTGATCGACGAGGTGGCGCCGTCGCCCTGCTTTATCAGCTCGACCTGATAGTCCTTGCCCACGGACTTGACCAGGGAGAAGGGCACCTCCGGTGAGACCCAGCTGTCTGAGGCGTGCTCCGCACTGCGGAAGTGAAGCGTCTCATAAGACCCGGCGGGCACGGTAATCTTCTCCTTGCCCACCAGACTCACGCCTTTGCACATCTCGCCATAGAAGGACTGCTTCTCCATCTGGCCCCGAATCATGCTCATCATCTCACCGCCCATCTTCATGGCGGGCTGGTTGCCGGACTTGAGGACAATCTCCTGAACCTGCCCCATGTCCACGAGCGACCCGGGAACCAGCGCCTGATAGATCAGATTGCCTTCTTTCTTTGCGCCCTCCATACGCATCTCGACCCACTGCAGCTCCTTGCCGCCCCGGCTCTCGCGCCCGATGACCCCGTAGCGGACCGTGTAGAGATCGGCCTTGAAGGTCGCCTTGTATTCCGCCCAGCGCCCCTGGGCTGGAAACTTGACCTGCTCGAGACAATTCGCCTGAGCCCAGGCCGAGGGAGCCAATCCAAGGAGCAGAGGAATCACGAGCTTGTTCATGCGGCAGACCTCGCGCGGGAGACTAATGCGTGCCGGAGCCGGAGAGCTGCTTGACCAGCTCACCAACCACGTTCTTGGCATCGCCGAAGAGCATCCAGGTACGCTCGGAAAAGTATAGCTCGTTGTCGATGCCGGCGAACCCCGGATTCTTGCTTCGTTTGATGGCAAACACGGTGCGGGCCTTGTCGGCATCGATGATGGGCATGCCGTAAATGGGACTGCTGTGGTCCGTGCGCGCGGCCGGATTGACCACGTCGTTCGCCCCCACCACCAGAGCCACATCGGCTTGAGGCATCTCGGGATTGATCTCGTCCATTTCCACGAGGTCGGTGTACGGAATGTCGGCCTCCGCCAGCAAGACGTTCATATGCCCGGGCATCCGGCCCGCCACTGGGTGGATGGCAAACTTGACGGTGACGCCCCGTTTCTTGAGCTGGTCGTAAAGCTCACGCACCTTGTGCTGAGCCTGGGCCACTGCCATGCCGTAGCCGGGAACGATGACCACGAGATTGGACTGCTCCAGCACCTGCGCACCGCCCTCGATGGTCTCCGATTTGTACTCTTTCTGATCGCCCCCCGCCTTGATCTGCTGAGTCTGTCCGAAAGCGCCGAACAAGACGTTGGTAAAGGATCGGTTCATGGCCCGGCACATGATGATGGCCAGGATCAGACCGCTCGAGCCATCCAGGGCTCCCGCCGTGATCAGGAGCTTGTTGTCCAACACGAATCCCATGGCAACGGCGGCAAGACCGGCATAAGAATTCAGGATAGCAATCACCGTGGGCATGTCGGCCCCGCCGATAGGAATGATCAGCAGTACGCCGAACACCAACGCCAGCGCAATGATGACCGGGAACACCTTCGGTGCCCAGTCCGCGGCGGGATGCAAGGTGAGGAGGACTCCGGCCAGCAAGGCTGCGCCCAGCAGCGCCAGGTTGCTGAGGTTCTGAAACGGATAGGTGACGGGTCGCTGGGGGATCCACTTCACCTCCTGCAGCTTTCCCGCAGCCATGAGACTTCCGGTAAAGGTCAGGAAGCCAAGCACCACCTCGACAATGATGGCCACCATCCGGAAGGTGGTGAGGTTCTCCGGTCCTTCCGAGAACCAGAGATAGTACTTGGCGGTGCCCACCAGCCCCGCGGCGAGACCGCCAAAGGCGTGGGACAAGGCGGTCCGCTGCGGAACCGCCGTCAGGGGAACCCGGGAGAGCGGAATCCCTACCGCAAAGCCGGCGAGAATGGCCAGGGCAATCCAGCCATGGTGTACCACCTCGGGCTGGGCCCAGGTGACCACGATGGCGATGGTCATGGCCGCGACGCCGGCGTACACTCCGTTCCTGGCGGTTGCAGGAGTGTTCATCCAATGGAGCGCGAAGATGAACAGCACCGTCGCCACCAGATAAGCGAGCTGGACGAGGCCGTGGCTCATTTGCGGTCTGCCGGCTTCCGTTCCGACTTGAACATCTTGAGCATCCGGTCGGTGATGAGAAAGCCGCTCACGATGTTGGTCATCGAGGCGAACAGCGCGATGGCGCCCAGGATGCGAATCGCCTGGGGATAGTCGGCCCCGGTGACGATGATGGAGCCGACCACGGCAATGGCGGAGATGGCGTTGGTAATCGACATCAGGGGGGTGTGCAGCAGCCGGGAGACCCGGCGGATCACTCCCACCCCGATAAAGGAGGCGAGAACGAAGACGAACATCATGGACCAGAAATCGAGCGTTTGCGTCATGCTCCCGCCTTCTGCAGGGCTTCCTGCGTGCGCTGGTGCTTCACCGCCCCGTCATGGGTGATGAGGGCACCCTGTTGAATGACATCACTGAGATCGAGCTGGAACCGGTTCTCTTTGGTGAAGGCCTGCACGAAAGCGGTGAGGTTACGGGAGAAGAGCAGGCTCGCATGAAGCGGCATGGAGGACGGGAGGTTGAGCGGCGCCAGAATGGTCACACCATGCGTCAGGACTTTTTCCCCCGGCCGGGACAACTCGCAGTTGCCTCCGCCCTCAGCTGCCAGGTCCACGATCACGGCGCCGGGTCGCATCGATCGCACCATGTCGGCTGAGATCAGACGAGGCGCGAATACTCCCCCGATGAGCGCGGTGGTAATCACCACGTCTGACTGGCTGCACTGCGCCGCGAGCAGCTCCTGCTGGCGCCGGCGGTCCTCCTCACTCAACTCCTTGGCGTAGCCACCTCCAGCCGACGCCGCCTCCTGGAGCTCGATGCCCACGTACTTGGCCCCGACACTTTCGATCTGCTCCTTGACCTCTGGCCGGACATCGGTGGCGAACACCGTGGCGCCAAGCCGCCGGGCGGTAGCTATGGCCTGAAGGCCGGCTACACCGGCCCCGATCACGAACACCTTTGCCGGGGGCACGGTGCCGGCGGCGGTCATCAACATCGGGAAGTACTTGTTGAGCTCGGTAGCGGCGAGGAGCGCGCCCTTATAGCCGGCTATGTTGGCCATCGAGGACAGGGTGTCCATCGTCTGGGCCCGGGTAGTGCGGGGGATCGCATCGGTGGAGAACGCGGTCACCCCCCGGTCAGCGAGGGCGCGGACCGCACTCAGGTTACGCAGCGGCATCAGCGACCCCACGTACACACTGCCTCGCCGCATCCACTGAACCTCATCCCCCTGGCCATCGCGGCGCTGCGGAGCATTGACCTTCAGCACGAGATCGGCCGAGCCCAACACCACAGCGGGCTCACCCTCGATCCCGGCCCCGACCTCCCGGTACGCGGAGTCGGAGAACCCCGCGCTCTCCCCTGCCCCGGCCTCGAGCGAGACAGTGTAGCCCGACTGAACGAGCTTCTTGCAAGACTCCGGAACCAGCGCGACTCTGCGCTCGCCCGGCGAAGTCTCTTTGGGGACTCCGATATGCATTGGTGTAGGTCGCTGGTCTCGGGATAGGAAAAAGAAGTCTGGAGCCCGGTCTGAAGTCCCCGGTCTTGAGCTCAGGGTCTAGAGTCTAGAGTCCGAAGGCGATCTCGACTAGAGGCCGCCGGGACCGGGACTCGAGGCCTCACAGTTTGATCTTGGGCAGCTCGAGCCCCGGAGCCAGGGCCCCAGTCAATCGTTTCAGCTGTGCATTCAGCTCCGCCTCGACCTGGTCGAGGCGCTGGCGTTCTCCTGCGATCCGCTGCATTGCCTTGGTCTGGACCTCGGCTACCTGCCGTTTGACCGGTTGTACCTTCTCGGCCACGAGGCTGTCTACCTTGGCCCGAACCATCCGCTCCGCTCGAGCGACCTCTTCTCCCACCACGGCTTTGAGCCGCCGGGCAATGGCCTGGTCCAGGTTGCTCGCGATGGAAAGCTGGGGGGAGGAAACGGTTCCGCCAAGCTGGGCCATCACGCTCAGATCGTTGAGGCCACCGATCACCCGCCACACCAGTCGCTCGATATCGTTGGCCTTTCGCCCCGCTGTGTCGGCGGTCCAAGCCACCTTGTTCGCTCGCACCGACCAGCGGCCCGAAAGCGCGGCGCCTCGCATGCTGAACACCAGCTCGGCAGAGCCGATGCCGGGCGTCACCCGAAAAGGAAGGCCAGGCAGATCGAAGGAGGGCAACTTGATCCCCCGCAGCCGGGCATTCACCGAATCGTGAGTGTTCGAGGTGAGGTGGTTGATTACTGCCCCGATGTCGACCGCCGCGACCGCCGACCCCTTCGCCCGGCGGCCGACGGAAATCACGGCAGGTCGCCCGTACAGGGCGGGCGCTGAGGTGAGTCCCTGGACGGTCGCCGTGTAAGCGCCGCGCACCGGGCTGGTTCCCCCAATGGAAAAATCGAGCGACCCTTGCTGCAACAAGAACTGGGGAAACTCCGCCGCCTTGGGAAATTCGATAGTGGATCCCGCTGCCCGCAGGCGCTGTGGCCCGGGCCTTGGCCGAGGCAGCAGCCCCGGCGGCATGTACTTCTGGGCCAGCTCCGCCCAGTACAGCGCCTGCTTGAAGCGGTCGATGCTGACCTTCCCGAACAAGGCAGTGCCGATCTCAGGAGCGGAGAAGGTGGGAAGCTTGAGAAGGGACTTGGCAAAAGCGACGTCTTGTTGCGTGGCCTG